>JBDSGH010000116.1:0-6346 GCA_039919095.1 Sphingomicrobium sp.
CCGTTCGGCGGCTTCAAGCAATCCGGATTCGGGCGCGATCGGAGCCTCCACGCAATGGCCAAATATGCCGATTTGAAAGCGATCAGTTTCACGCTGGGTGAGCCATGAGCGGGTTCGGCGCCGATCCAGCGGAAGCGGAGGCGTTCTTCGCCGCGCATCCCGACATCAAGTTCGTCGAGACCATGTTCACGCCGCTGTCCGGGGTTGCGCGCGGCAAACGGCTGCGGCGGGTTGAGCTGGCCAAGCTTTATGCCGGCGGGGCCTACGTTCCAGGCTCGATCGTGGCGGTCGATATCCTCGGTGCGGACTGCGAGGCGAGCGGCCTGGTGTGGGAAACCGGTGACGCTGACTCGATCCTCGACCCGGTTCCGGGCGGCCTTGTTCCGTCGCCGTGGCTAGGACCGGACGTCGCCCAATTACTGTGTTCGCTGAGCACGCTCGACGGCGGCCACAGCCCGTTCGACCCGCGCGCCGTGCTCGCCCGCGTGCTCGGCCGCTTCGCCGCCGACGGGCTGGCGCCGATGGTCGCGTGCGAGCTTGAATTCTTCCTGGTCGAGCAACGCCGCGGGCAGGTGCGGCAGCGCCGCTCGCCGTTCACCGGCCGCGAACCGATTGTGCCGGAAGCCTACGGCTTGGCGGAAATCGAGGATGCCGGCGACTTCCTGCGCGCCCTGTGGGCCGCCGCCGATATCCAGGGCCTGCCGCTCGAGGGGGCCAGCGCCGAAGCTGCTCCGGGCCAGCTCGAACTGACCCTCCACCACCGCCCCGACGCACTCCAGGCAGCCGACGAGGCGATCATGTTCAAGCGCGCCGCCAAGGGCATCGCCCGGACGCTCGGTTGCGAGGCGACCTTCATGGCCAAGCCGTTCCAGGAGAATGCGGGCTCGGGCATGCACATCCACATGAGCGTCAACGGCGCCGACGGGGCCAACATCTTCGCCGACGAGGATGTCGTCGGCACGCCGGCGCTGCGCCACGCCATCGGCGGGATGGCGGCGACGATGGACCAGGCGATGGCGGTGCTTGCGCCCAACGCCAACAGCTATCGCCGTTATGTCGCGCACAGCTATGCCCCGACCGCGCCGACGTGGGGCGTCAACAACCGCACGGTGTCGCTGCGCATCCCGGTCAGCGCGGCCGGATCGCGCCGGGTCGAGCATCGCGTCGCTGGCGCCGATGCCAATCCCTATCTCGCGCTGGCGGTGGTCCTGGCCGGCGCCCATCACGGCCTGACCAATAAGATCGATCCTGGCCCGGCAACGGCCGGCGACGGCTATGCCGCGGCGGCCCAATCGGGCGCGCAGCTGCCGGTCGACTGGCTCGCCGCGATCGACCGCTTCGACGGTTCGGCGGTCCTGCGCGACTATCTCGGCGACGAGTTCGTCAATCTCTATGTGACCGTCAAGCGGACCGAATATGCGCGGTTCAACGCGGTCGTCACCTCGCTCGACCATCATTGGTATCTGCAGGGCGCATGAGCGGCGCCGGGACAACTCAGGACTGGCGCAATGCCAAGGGGCCGTTCGCCGCCTTGTTTGCGGCGCCGGCGCTATGGCTGCTGCTGTTCTTCCTGGTCCCGCTGGCGATCGTCTGGGCCTATAGTTTCGGGCGCCCGACCGGCCTGACCGACATCGCCGTGACCGGCACTTTGTCCAACTACGTGCGGACGGCGGACGCGGTCTATCTCGGCATTTTCGTCAAATCGATCGGGCTTGCCGCGCTGACCACCTTGTTGTGCCTGATCATCGGCTTTCCGGTGGCGCTGGTGATCACCTTCGCCAGCCCGCGCGCCAAAGTCCTGCTGCTGATCGCGATCATGCTGCCGTTCTGGACCAACCTCCTCATCCGCACCTACGCGCTGATGGCGATGCTGCGCACCGAAGGCTATGTGAACACCTCGCTCGGCTGGCTCGGAATCGGCCCGCTGCCGCTGCTGCATAATAATTTCGCGGTCATCTTTGGCCTGGTCTACGTCAATCTGCCGTTCCTCGTGCTGCCGCTGTTTTCGGCGCTCGAACGGCTCGACCGCTCGCTGATCGAGGCCAGCCTCGATCTCGGCGCCGGCCATTGGCGGACGATGCGCGAGATTGTCGTCCCGCTGGCCATGCCGGGCATATTGTCCGGCCTGCTGATCACGTTCATCCCAGCGCTCGGCTCGTACCTCACCCCCGACCTGCTCGGCGGCCCCGACAGCCAGATGATCGCCAATGTCATCGAACGCCAGTTCAAGCGCGCCAACGACTGGCCGTTCGGCGCCGCTCTGTCGTTCATCCTGATGTATCTGACCTTCTTCTGCATCGCCGGGCAGGGCATCCTCGCCCGCCGCCGCGAAAAGGCAGCCGGGTCATGAGCGCGCGCCAGGCCAAGGGCCCGCTCGATTATGCGCGCAACAATGCGCTCCGGCTGTGGGTCGGGATGGTGATGGTGCTGTTGTACTTGCCGCTCGCCGCGCTGGTCGCCTTCAGCTTCAACGAAAGCCGGCGCAACATCGTCTGGACCGGCTTTACGTTCGACTGGTACGCCAAGGTGTTCGACGACAGCGACTTGCTTGCGGCATTCGCCAATTCGCTGACCATCGCTGCTTTGTCGACCGTCATCAGCGTGGTGCTGGGGACGATGGTCGCGGTCGCGCTGTGGCGCTTTCGATTCCCGCTCAAACCGGTGTTCGACGGGTTGGTCGCGCTGCCGATCGTCGTGCCCGAAATCTGCATGGGCGTGTCGATGCTGGTGTTCTTCTCGCGCGTGCTGCCGTGGCCGACCGACCTGCCGTGGCCGCTCAATCTCGGCTCGATCGTGATAGCCCACATTTCGTTCAGCTTCCCGTTCGTCGCGGTGATCGTGCGCGCCCGCCTGGCTTCGTTCAACCGTGAGCTGGAGGAAGCCGCTAAGGACCTTGGCGCGGGCGAGCTGCGGGCGTTCTTCGACGTGCTCGTGCCGCACATGCGCCCGGGGCTGGTGGCGGGAGCGCTGCTCGCCTTCACGCTCAGCCTCGACGATTTCGTGATCACCTTCTTCACCGCCGGACCGGACACCGTGACCTTCCCGGTCAAAGTCTATTCGATGGTCCGCTTTTCGGTCACGCCCGAGGTCAACGCAGCGTCGACCTTGCTGATGGCGGTAACCGTGCTGCTGACCATCATCGGCTTGCGGATCCAGGGCAAAGACGTGGTCGCGGCGGGAATGGCTGAACCATGACTGCAAAGACCCTCATCCGGATTGAGAATTTGACCAAGCGCTTCGGCGACTTCGCGGCGGTCGACGATGTCTCGCTCGAGATTCGCGAAGGCGAGTTTTTCGCGCTGCTCGGCCCGTCGGGTTGCGGCAAAACGACGCTGTTGCGGATGTTGGCCGGGCTCGAAACCGCGACCGAGGGACGGGTGCTGATCGACGACGTCGACATCAGCAACGTCCCGCCCAACAAGCGGCCGGTCAACATGGTCTTTCAATCCTATGCGGTGTTTCCGCACATGAGCGTGCGCGACAATGTCGGCTACGGCCTCAAGGTCGACGGAGTCCCGGCGCGCGAACGCGATGCCCGCGTCATCGACGCGCTTGGCCTGGTCAAGCTCGACGAGCTGATCGACCGCATGCCCGACCAATTGTCCGGCGGGCAGCGCCAGCGGGTGGCGCTCGCCCGGGCGCTGGTCAAACGGCCCAAGGTGCTGCTGCTCGATGAGCCGTTGTCGGCGCTCGATGCCAAATTGCGCGAGGAGATGCGGTTCGAACTGGCCCAGATCCAGGATCAGGTCGGAGTGACCTTCGTCATGGTCACCCACGACCAGGACGAGGCGCTGACCATGGCCTGCCGCTGCGCGCTGATGCAGAAAGGCGTGCTCCAGCAAGTCGGCTCGCCGAGCGACCTGTACGAATATCCCAACAACCGCTTCGTCGCCCACTTCATCGGCCGCATCAATTTGTTCGAAGGCCGTCTCGACGTCGACGAACCGGGCCACGCGGTGATCGTCAGCTCGGCGTTGGGCGCGCCAATCTATGTCGACCATGGCGTGACCGGGGCCACCGGAGCGACGGTGTGGGCCGGGATCCGCCCCGAGAAGATCGAAATGGCGCCCGGCGGGGACCAGCCGCCGCCGCAGCAAGCCGGTGTGCCGCCAGGCCATAACCTCGTCGCCGGGGAAATTAAGCATAGCGCCTACCTCGGCTCAGAGACGGTCTATGAGGTTGCCGTTGGGCAGGACACGATCATCAAGGTGCTGCGCTCGAACACGCTGCGCTACGAGGAGCGCGGGTTCAACAATGGCGATGCGGTGTGGCTGACCTGGAACGCGCGCTCGCCGGTAGTGGTGCTATCATGAGCGCGCGCCCGGTGATCGGCATCGTGTGCTGCGCGCGCAGCGTCGGCCAGGAAATCGCGCAGGTGGTGGTCGAACGCTATTTGACCGGCGTCATGACCCATGCCGATTGCGCGGCTTTGCTGATCCCGGCGCGGCCCGACCTGATGACCGCGCGCGAAGTCGCCGGGCGGATCGATGGGCTGCTGCTGACCGGCAGCCCGTCCAACATGGTGCCGGCCCTGTACGACGACGACCTGCCGGGCGATGGCCCGTTCGACCGCAATCGGGACGACATGAGCCTCGCTTTGATCGAAGCGCTGATCGAGCGCGCGCGGCCGGTGTTCGGGATCTGCCGCGGCTTCCAGGAGCTCAATGTCGCGTTCGGCGGAACGCTCGCCCGGGACCTCGGCGGTGCCGAGCGGCCGATCCCGCATCACGCGCCCGACGGCGCCTCGCTGAGCGGAATGTTCGGCCACGAGCATGACGTTGCACTGGCCGCCGACGGGGTGCTTGCAAAGACTTTCAAGCGCGACCGCTTGCGGGTCAATTCGGTCCATTACCAGGGTGTCGGCCGGCTCGGCGATGGCCTTGCGGTCGAAGCGACCGCGCCCGACGGAGTGATCGAGGCCTTTTCGTCCGCGCCCGGCGGGGCGGCGGTGCTCGGCGTGCAGTGGCACCCCGAATGGCAGACCGAGAGCGATGCGACCTCGGTCTCATTCTTCAATTTATTCGGCCGCGCGGTGCGCGGCGACACAGGCCCATGGAACAGGGAAGCAGCGGCATGACCATTCGCAACCACGATATCGCCGAACTGCGGCGTCTCGACGTCGCCCATCACCTCCCGGCGCAGTCCAGCTACAAGCTCCAGCGCGACATGGGCGGCAGCCGGATCATCACCCGCGCCGAGGGATCGACCCTCTATGACGGCGCCGGCGAGGCGATCCTCGACGGCATGGCCGGCCTGTGGTGCGTCGACATCGGCTATGGCCGGCGCGAGCTGGCCGAAGTGGCCAGCCAGCAGATGCTCGAATTACCGTATTACAACACCTTCTTCCGGACCGCGACGCCGCCGCCGATCGAGCTCGCGACCAAGCTCGCCGGCCTGCTCGGCGGCGAACTGCAGCATATTTTCTTCAACAGCAGTGGGTCGGAGTCCAACGACACCGTGTTCCGCCTCGTCCGGCACTATTGGGACCTCAAGGGTCAGCCCAGCCGCAAGGTCTTCATCAGCCGCCACAATGCCTATCACGGCTCGACTGTCGCCGCCGCCAGCCTGGGCGGAATGACCTACATGCACGCCCAGGGCGACCTGCCGATCGCCGGGATCGAGCATATCATGCAGCCCTATCCGTTCGGCGAAGGATTCGGCGAAGACCCCGAAGCTTTTGGCGCGCGCGCCGCCGCCGCGCTCGAGGACCGGATCCTCGCCGTCGGCCCGGAGAAAATCGCGGCCTTCATCGGCGAGCCGGTCCAGGGGGCGGGCGGGGTGATCATCCCGCCGCCGGGCTATTGGCCCAAGATCGAAGCGATCTGCCGCAAGTACGGAATCCTTTTGGTGTCCGACGAAGTGATCTGCGGCTTCGGCCGGCTCGGACGCTGGTTCGGCTTCCAGCATTTCGGTTTCACCCCCGACATTGTCTCGATGGCGAAAGGCTTGTCGTCCGGCTATCTGCCGATCTCGGCCACCGCGGTCAGCCGCGAAATCGTCGAAACCCTGCGCACCAGCGACGACGATTTCGTCCATGGCTACACCTACTCGGGCCATCCGGTCGCCTGCGCGGTGGCCTTGCGCAACATCGAGATCATCGAGCGCGAGCAATTGGTGACGCGGGTTGCCGACGATCTTGGACCCTATCTAGCCAATGCGCTGCAGCGGCTGGACGATCATCCTTTGGTCGGGGAGACCCGCTCGCTGGGGTTGATCGGAGCGGTCGAGATCGTCGCCAGGAAGGGCACCAACCAGCGCTTCGGCAGCGGCGGGCTGGCCGGGCCGATCGTGCGCGACGGCTGCATCGCGCGCGGGCTGATGGTCCGCGCAATCCGCGATTCGATCG
>JBDSGH010000117.1:0-2807 GCA_039919095.1 Sphingomicrobium sp.
GAAGCGGCGATGAGCATTACCGAGCCGCCGGTCGAGGCGCTGAACCCCTGATGCTGGGACAGCTTGGTGATGCGCGTGCCCATGGTCTCGATGATCCGCCAGCCGCCGCTCAACGTGCCGAGGCCGATCGCGATGTAGCAACTGATCGCGACCCAGTGGGGGACGTGGAATTCGCCGTTGAGATGGCCGGTCGAGTACAGCAGCACGGCGATGATCCCCATGGTCTTCTGGGCATCGTTGAGGCCGTGGCCGAGCGAGTAGGTTGCGGCCGAGATCAGGTGGAGCACGCGAAAGGTCTTCTCGGCCCCGCTGGCGCTGGCGCGAACCCCCATCCAGCTGGTCGCGAGCATGATCATCATCGACAGGATCATGCCCAACACCGGCGACAGGACGATCGCGATCAGGGTCTTGTTGAGCCCGGTCCACTGCACACCGGCGAGGCCGGCGTGGGCGACCCCAGCGCCGATGATGCCGCCGACCAGGGCATGGCTCGATGACGACGGGATGCCCTTAAGCCAGGTCACGACATTCCAGAACATCGCCCCGACCAGCGCCCCGAACACCACCCCGGGCGTGACCAGATCCTTGTCGATCAGGCCCTTGCCGATGGTGTCGGCGACGCGGTGCAGCTCGGGCACGGCGAGCGACAGGAAATAGGCCGCGAAATTGAAGAAGGCGGCGAAGGCGACCGCCTGCAGCGGGGTCAGCAGCCGGGTCGCGACCACGGTCGCGATCGAATTGGCGGCGTCGTGCAGGCCATTCAAAAAATCGAACGCGAGCGCGATCGCGATCAGGCCGATCAGTAGCGGCAGTGCAAGCTCGTGCATCCGTCGCGTCCCTTCAGGCGTGGTCGATGACGATGCCGTCGATCTCGTTGGCGACGTCTTCGAACGCATCGACCACGCGCTCGAGGTGCTTGAAGATCTCGCGCGCGACAATGAAGCGGATCGCGCTGGTCTCGCCAAATTCCTGGAAAGCCTTTTTGAGACCGGCGGCATGGATGTCGTCGGCCTGCCCTTCGAGGCTGACCAGCCGCTCGGTCAGCTCATGGATCCGCCCGCCGTTGCGGCCGATGTCGCGCAGCAGCGGCATCGCCTCGGCGGTCAGTGCGGCCGATTCGACCGCGACCGCGACCATTTCCTTCATCTCGTCCTGGAGCTGGCGCAGCTCATAAAGGTCGATCGCCCGCGCCGCCGACTGCATTTCGTCGATGGCATCGTCCATCGAGGCGATCAGGCTGGTGATCGCGCCGCGGTCGAACGGGGTGAGGAAGGTCCGGCGGACGGTGGTCAGCACTTCGCGGATGATATCGTCGGCATCATGCTCGCGGTCGCTGATGATCTTCAGCTGCTCGGCGGTCGAGCTGTCGTCCTGCGCCAGCCGCGACAGGGCCTGGGCGGCCGCAACCACCGTCGCGGCATGCGCTTCGAACATCCCGAAGAAGTCGCCGGTCTTGGGCAACAAGCGCTGAAACCAACTGAACATTATGGATTGCCCCCGCCGAGGTGACCCCCAGAGGGCGCCGCTTTAGAGGAGAGCAATGTCGTCGGCAAGAAAGCGCCGCAGCGCGTCATTGGGTCGATGACGAGCGCACCGCGCGGGGGCCCGATTGCAGCCCGCAGGGCGTCATTCGCCGCTCGCTAGCGATTGCTCGAACGGGACCAGCGCGCCGTCACGGTGCATGATCAGGCGGTGCGGCTGGATGTCGATCTGCATCCCGGTGAAGTCGATCGTGCCGAGGTCGTTGGGGGTCAGGATGAAGGTCACATCATTGCCCGCGGCGAGATCGATCGCGAAGCGCTGCGAGCGTAGATTGTAGATCGGCACCGACAGCTCGATCCAGCGCGGGGTGCGGGGCTCGGCCGGGTCGAGGCTCCAGCCATAGTCCTGGGTATAGTCGGTCAGCGGCGGCCCGCTGTCGAAGCCCAAAGTGAAATGGACCAGCGCGATGCCGTTGCCGGCCGGGCTGGTGGCATGGACGTCGAGCTTGCCCTGCCCGCCCGGTTTTTGCGGGCCGGCCGAAAACACCGCCGCGACCGGCTTGGGCAGGGTTTCGAGGCGCAGCGACCCGCGGTCGACCCGCCAGCTGCCCCGGGCCTGCTCGTCGAGCGCGCCGGCCATCAGGAAATATTCGAATTTGCCATCCGGCCGCAGGACCAGTTCCGAAGCGACGTCGGGTCCGTCGTGGAGGCGATAGCTGCCGGCGACGGTGTCAGCTGGAGCGGCGGCCGCCGAGCTGCTCGCCGAAGCCAGGAGCCAAAGCCCGGCCGCGAGCGCGGAGCTGGCGCGGCGATGGGGTGCAGTCATTCGGACGGCCGCGCCCTGCCCGGCCGCGTTCAGCCGATGACCCGGACGCCTTCCCTGGCCCATTCCTTGTCGACATCGATCTCGAGCCGGGCCCAGCCGTCGCGGGTCTCGCAGCGAACCGCCTCGATCCGGCTGCCGGTGATCGGTTCGACCCACAGGCAATATTTGGCGTCGGCGCTGGCCGCCGGAGCGCCGGCCTCGACATTGGGGTCGGCCTGGATCACCGACGCCGGCGAGGCGGTAGGGATCATGGTGGCGGTCATGGTGGCGGTCATGGTGGCGGTCATGGTCAAGGCGACGGCGAAAATCTTGTAGGCCATGGCGTTTCTCCTCGAACGGCGACGCTTGTCCCTCAGCGGCCCCGACAGTAGCGCCGATCCGGTTTCAAAGCGAGGCTGTTGCAGCGCTCATCTGCGGCCGAACAGCTTCTCGATCTCGCCGTGGCCGAGCTTGACCCAAGTCGGGCGGCCGTGATTGCACTGGCCCGAGCGCGGGGTGAG
>JBDSGH010000118.1:0-8451 GCA_039919095.1 Sphingomicrobium sp.
CGCTGTTCGGGCC
Organism: Sphingomicrobium sp.; assembly: GCA_039919095.1. Classification (GTDB taxonomy): domain Bacteria; phylum Pseudomonadota; class Alphaproteobacteria; order Sphingomonadales; family Sphingomonadaceae; genus Sphingomicrobium. The sequence goes on from JBDSGH010000118.1 coordinate 14, forward strand.
CTGTCCCGGGGAGGGCAGGAAAAACTCCGGACGCACGTTACCGCGCGGCGGAGCCGTTATTTAGTGGATGAAGCCGATATAGTCATTCCAACGCGTTTGAAAAGGGGTATTCGATCCCTTGCCCGCTAAGACCGCAGCGAGGCGACGAAGGCGCGGGCGTCAGCATCCGCTTGTTCGACCACCGGCCACACTCCCGTGATGAGGTCCTCGACCGCGCGCCATTTGTCGGGATCGGGCCTGGAAACGGTGTGTTTGGCCAAAGGCAGTTCACTGGTCAGCGGCCGGTCCCAGCCAAGGTCGAGCGAGTAGGCGAGCCGCTCCATCTCCGCCTGCGGGGTGGCCAGGAACTCGCTCGAGACCACCACCCGGACACGCTCGCGGGGCAGCCGCGCGAGGTCTTCGAGCAGGGTCCGGGTGGTAATCGCCCACTGCTGGGCAACGATCTGCGGCACCGGCCAGCCCTTGAAGCGCTGCCAGCCCGGGACCAGCAAGAGCGACCAGGGCGGGCCGTCCCAGCCCGGCATCCGGGGATAGGTGCGGAAGCGGCCCGAGGTCCACGCCTCGATCATGCTGGCCATGGTCTGGCGCGGATCGCGATAGAGGTAGACGAACATCGCATCGGGCCAGGCGGCGTCGAGGAACGGCACCCGAAGCGCGTTCTTGGGAGTCTTTTCGAGCATTCGCGCGCGGCCGTAGGGCGCGTTTCCGGCGCGGTCGCGCAACCGCTCGTGGAACGCGGCTGCCATTTGCTCGACCGCCTCGGGCGTGGCGTCCTCGGCGGTCAGCCGATTCGACGACCAGCCGCGCGCCGCCGGGGTCAGGCCGGAGATGCGCTCGATCACTCCGTGGCTCTCGCCGCCGACGGTGTACAGCCCGGGCGCCTGCGCCAGCGTTTCGAACAACAGGGTCGATCCCGACCGTGGCGTGCTGACGATGAACGCTGGCCGGTCGAACTGGTCCCGCGATGAGGGGGGCGCGACCGCTGGCGCGGCCGGCCGAGCGGCCGGTTCGATCGCGGCGGCAGGCAGTTCGCCGATCGGGGCCGCTACCTCGATCAGCTTGCGCGTCTTCTCCTGCGCCAGCGCGTTGGCGAACAGCAGCGCATCGAGGAAAAAGAACAGTTTGCGCCCGTTGCTCAGGACGAGATGGTCGGCCGCCATCCCGTACAAATCATCCCGGGTCGCCTCGATCAGTTGGCGATAGGTCTCCTCGCCCTGGTCGCTGGTGCCAAAGCGCGCCCAGGCCGCGGTCCAGCCGGCGACGAACTTGCCGAGCCGCTTCATCACCGGTGCGACCATCGGATCGGGCACAGTGCGCTCGGCGAGATAGGCGATGTGGCACTGGATCTCCCACGGCGACATGACCTTGGGGACATTGATCTGCTCGAACACCAGATCGTCACTCTGGCCCTCGCCGGGGCGCAGTGTTGGCCGCTCCTGGGGACCCGCGCCGGCCGCTTCGGCGCTCGCGATCATGTCCCAAAGATGTTCGCTGCCGACCGTGTCGAGCACCAGATGGACGCGCTGGTCGGCGCCGCGATTGCGGACCGTGTGGAGCTGGAAGGAATCAAACACCCAGCACTCGCCCGCCGCCATATGGACGCTCTCGTCGCCGCAGGTGAACATCACCTCGGGGTTGGTGATCACCGGGATATGGATGCGCAAATGGGTGCGCCAGTAATAATTGATGTCGACGTGGGGCGGGACGTCGGCGCCGGCGCCCAGGCCCATCAGCCGGCTGCGACCCCAGACGCCGCCGAGCTCGGCCATCATCTCCATCATGTAAGGGCAGCGCAGCAAATATTCGGTCGGCCCCATCGGGCCGGCCACGCTATTGTTAAGCTCTCCCCCATAAGCGACCAGCGGGACCGCTTCGTTGCCGGGGAATTTTTGCGGATGGGGTTCCCACGCTGCTGCAGGCAGGGCGCGCACTTCGGCCGCCAGGGTTTCGGCGTCGAAGCCGATCGGCAGCTGCAGCAACGGCTGGGTCAGACGCAAGTCACCATCTCCACCGCGCCGACCGGCCGCAAGGAACGGCGGCAGCGGCCCGGCACTGGGCGCTTCTATTCGCTGCCTTGGCCCGTGGAATCAACTCACAAGGTGGCGAGGTGGCAATTGTCGAAGGCGTGGGCGTACTGGTTGGCGATCGCCACCTTGCGCTCGATCGCTTCGAGGATCGGTACCGAGAAATCGGCCCCCGCAAGGCGCGAGCAGCTGCCGAGGTTGCCCGGCGAGAACACGTTGACCTCGAGGATCTTGTCGCCGACGATGTCGATCCCGACCAGGAACATGCCGTCTGCGATCAGCTTGGGGCGGATCATCTCGGCCACCTTCAGCTCGGTCTTGCCAATCTCGACCGCCTCGGCGGTGCCGCCGGCGTGGATGTTGGAGCGGATGTCGTCCTTCGACGCGACCCGTCGCAGCGCGGCATATTTGCCGTCGACCTCGAGCGGTCGGCCGTTCATTAGGAAGAAGCGGATGTCGCCCTTCTTGGCCGCCGGGACGTAGGCCTGGGCGATGATGTAGCCGTCGCGGCCGATCGCCTCGATCATCTGGTTCATGTTGGCTGCGCTCTTGGCGTCGAGCTTGAACACGCCCGACCCGCCCGAGCCCTGCAGCGGCTTCAAGATGATCTCGCCCCCATGGGCCTTGGCGAACGCCTTGATATCGTCGCTGTGGCGAGTGATCAGGGTCTCGGCCCGGGCCTCGCTCGGGAACGACTGGAAATAGAGCTTGTTGATCGCCCGGCCGAGGCTGTCGGGGTCGTTGAGCACGATCACGCCGCGCTTGACCGCCTCGCGCCCGAACAGGATCCCGGCCTCGGCCGCCCATGGCGAGGTCTGGGCGTCGAGCGACGGGTCGTTGCGCAGCATCAGCACGTCGATCTCGGCCATGTCGATCTGGCGGGTCTTGGTGCCTACCTTTTGCAGCGCGGCGAACATCTCCTCGCGGTCTTTCCACTTGGTCCTGGGCAGGAAGCGGCCGTGGACGTGGAGGCAATCGTCGGGAGTGAGGACGAAGTCGGACGGCGTGATGTAGCACACCTCATGGCCGCGCATGGCCGCCTGATGGGCTAGCACGGTAGTCGTGTAACCGGCGAACTCGCGTTCGATGTCGTTGACGAAAAAGGCTAAACGCAAGGCTTTACTCCCCGGCCAGAATCGAGCCGAGACCGGCCCCGCCTCGCAAACGCGCGATTCGGCTTTGCGTGTCCGTGCGCGCCATGAATTCTGGCACGAAGCGCGGCGCATGGAGCAATCCGCGCTGCAACAGCTCCTCGATCAAGGGTGCGTGGGCCGGCGCGATCTTGCCCAGCCAATAGGGATCGAGCGACGCTCCGGCCGCGACCAGGTCGACCACTGCCTTGAAGCCTTTGAGATAGATCAAATCCTTGGCCAGCCCGCCCGAGCGGTAGATCCGCGCCGCGATGTTGAACGCGGTGCGCTGGGTGAACCCGTGGTCGTCGGCCAGCAGGCGATAGCATTGGCCAAAATCTGCGCCACGCAGCATCGCGTCGACCGCCACCACCCGCGCCGCGAGCAGCCGCACGCGGGTCGCGTTGAGCCCGCCGACCGCCCATTCGGCGAATACGCCAAGGCCTTCCTGCAAGCCCTCGTAACCGGCCAGCCCGGTGCGGAAGATCGACAGCGGCTGGAGCGCGCCGTTGAACCAGGTCAGCAAATGCACGCTGATCTCGTGCGCCAGCAACGCGTCAAGCCGGGCCGCCGCCATCCGCGTGTCGCTCGACACCATCAAGGTGCCGCCCGACACCATCAATCCGGCGGCGAGATCGTCGCGCACCTCAACCTCGGCGGTGAAACGCGGGTCGGCGACGCGGTAGCTGGCGATCAGCGTTCGCCCCGCCTCGGCAATTCTGCCGGCGCCGATCATCTTGCCGCGCGGCGTCGCGTCCGGGCGGTTGCCCGCCAGCAGGCTCTGAGCGTCGGCCAGCAGCGCCGGATCGACCGTGCCGTAAAGCAGCATCGACGCCGGCCGGAAGGCCGGGGTGTTGCGCACCGATAGCATGGTCAGCTGCTGGTCGATCTCGCGCCGTTTGTCGGACAGCAGGCTCTCGAGCAACGGGTCCTCGAGATTGCCAAGGTCGATCGCGTAAAGCCGCCGCTTAGCCTCGTCGGGATCGACCGTCAGCGGGCGATAGGCGAAGCGCGGCGGCCGCTCGGCGCCATCGGCGACGAACCCGGCGAGCGCCGCTGCAGTGTTGATCGGCGACACCGACAGCAGGAAATCGAAGCTGCGCGCGATCCGGTCGAGCTTGCGGTCGGCGGCCAGCGCTGCAGCGAGCAAGGCGCTGCGCCCGAGCGCGCGGTAATGGCGCGGCGCGCCGCTCTTGCCGTCGGCGATGAATGCGCATGCCGCGCGCAGCAGCGCGTCGCCGCTCGCGTTGGCGAGGTCGCGGAACAGCTGCGGGTAGACCGTCCCGCCGGGGGCGCGGTGGATCGGCGGCAATCCGAACGACAGATGCGACAGGTCGGGGTCGCTGTCGACCAGCTCGGCCACCGACGGCTCGAAATAGGGCCGCTTGCGCCGCTCGACCTCGCACCGCCGAAGATCGATCTCGACCTTGGCCATGGCCTTGGCCAGCGCTGCTCCGGCGCAGGTTGCGCGGGCGTCGTCGCCAGGCCCGATGATGGCCCGGAACTGAGGCAGGAACGGCGCATCGTCGGCGGGGTCGGAAACCGGTTCCTGGTCGAACAGCGAAATGACCAGGACATGGCCGAAATGCTCGCGCATCCGGGCCACCACCACCCGCAACGCCGAGGCGGCGGCAAGGTCGTCATCGGGACTCCACACGAGATAGGCCGGACTGTTCGAAGCGACCCGCCGGGCGACGCTGTGGGCCGGGTCGTCGGAGCGGTGGAGGACGAGGAAATGAAGCGGCCGGTCGATGTGCACGCGGCCGCTTGCGCCGACCTTCTGGCGCAGCCCCCCTGCGGGCGTGAACTCGGCCTCGAACGGGTCCGGCGCGAGGCGGAGGGAAGGGCGGCTCATTCGCCCAGCAGCGCCTCGGCGCGGCGCGCGATGTGGGCGATCAGGCGGCGCATGGCGTCGAGCTCGGCGGGGTCGGGCTTCCCCGTCCATTCGTCCATGAAGAACTTCTTGAACTCGAGCGCGATGGCGCAGCCGCGGCCGGGGTAGCGGTCGTGGATGAAACGGGTCTGCTCGCCTTTGCCTTGGAACGCCACATTCTCGCGCACGTCAAGCCGGCGGCCGTTGAACTCGAATTCGGCCATCGCTTGCATCAGCGGGTCGAGCAGGAACGCCCATTGCTCGCGCGGCATCGAAAAGGTGCCGATATTGATGTCGGGCGCCTGGTCCTGCGGCGTCGCGGCGCCGTCGGGCCCGTCGCGGCGGTGGTTGTAGCTGTGGACGTCGATCACCACGAACCGCTTATGCCGCGCCGCGACCCCGTCGAGCAGCGCCGCCAGCGAGCGGTAATATTCGGCGTGGATGGCGAGCGAGCGTTGGCTCAGCGCGGCGTCGCACGCCCCGCCGCGCCACACTTCCAGCCCCCACGATTGCTCAGCGGTCTCGTAGACCGCGCTGTCGGGCCCGCGGTTGAGGTCGAATTCGAAGCGCGAGCGGTGAACGATGACGTGGGCCGGCACGTCGACGATCGCCTGGCCGGTGAACGGGTCTTCCTCGCGCAATCGCCCGGCGTCGTCGAGCGCCATCGCCCGCGCCACTTCGGGCCTCACGTCATGACCATCGTGGATGGCGGTCGCGACCACCGCGCCCGGGCCGTGGCTCACGGTCCACCACGGTTGCTCAATGTCTTGCGTCGGTGCCATCAGCGAACAAGCGCTCAACCCCGGCTTCGGTTGCGTAACGCCGCAATTCTGCGGAAGACCTAGAGGATGCAGCCGCTGCGGGCGGCTCTGGCATAAGCCAGCAGTTCGGGGCGAGCGGAACGCGCCGAAGCAAGAAAGGCGTCGATAATCGCCACCGCCAGCGGCCCGCCGGTTGGATCGCCAGCCCAGTGGCCAAGGCCATGCAAAGCCGCTTCCGCACAAGCGACCGAGTCCAGCCCGAGCACATTCTCGAGACAGCGCATTTCCGCGGCGACGAGCATCGCCTGATCGGGATCGCCCGGCGTCGACGTGGCTGGAAATCCTTCCCACCACATGTAGGTCCGCATGGTCAGCGGGTCGCTGCAGCCGTGCTCGCTCAAATGACCGAGCACGGGCAGGGCGCGCGGCCTCAGCACGTCGCGGAACAGCCTGAAGACCGCATCCCACAGCGCGGCGCGCTCGGTCGCCGGCACCGACCAGTTGCTCAGATCGGGGTGCATGCCGACGCTGGTATTGACCAGATAATTGAGGCCGTGGGCGATCTGGTCGTTCGAAAAAGGCCGTAGAAGCTCGTCCCCGCCGGTGAACAGCCGCGTCAGATAATCGGTCGCCTGGCGCGGCTCCGCGGCCCAGAAATCGAGGTCATCGTCCCAATACCACTCGGGCTGGCCGCTCACCACCGGGTGATCGAACGCGTGCGCGATCCATTGTTCGAAGGTCAGGTTGGTCAACTCTGCCATGACTGGACGCATAACCGTCCGCCGGCCCGCTGTTGAGCAAAAAGGGCGACCCCTTGCGGAGCCGCCCTTCCTTCCCACGGATGCTTCAAGACATCCGCGAAACCACGCCAGCGCCCCGGCGCAGGCCGAGGTCCAGCTTCTTATTCTTGCCGAGTTCGATCCCGGATCAAGTCCGGGATAACTGTACGCAGCCCTTGCGGGCTGCCTAAGTTACTTGAGCTCGACGGTGCCGCCGGCGGCTTCGATCTGAGCCTTGATCTTCTCGGCTTCGGCCTTGTTGACGCCTTCCTTGATCGGCTTGGGCGCGCCTTCGACCAGGGCCTTGGCTTCGCCGAGACCGAGCTGGGTGATCGCGCGGACTTCCTTGATGACGTTGATCTTCTTCCCGCCGTCGCCGGTCAGGATGACGTCGAACTCGGTCTTCTCTTCTTCGACCGGGCCGGCGGCGGCGGCAGCCGGGGCGGCCGACGCGACCGCAGCGGCGGCCGAAACGCCCCACTTCTCTTCGAGCGCCTTGGCGAGGTCAGCAGCCTCGAGCACGGTCAGTTCGGAAAGCTGGTCGACCAGCTTGTTGATATCAGCCATTTTAGAACTCCTCTGCGGGGCTGCGCCCCATTGGTCGTGGGTTGAAATGAATATTGAAAACTAAGCGGCTTCTTTGGCTGCATAAGCCGAGAAGATGCGGGCCAGCTGCGCGCCCGGCTCGCTCACGGTGCGGGCGATCTTGGTCGCCGGCGCCTGGATCAGGCCGATGATCGTCGCACGCAGTTGGTCGAGCGACGGAAGCGCCGCCAAGGCCTTGATCCCGGCGAGGTCGAGCACGGTCGTGCCCATCGCTCCGCCGACGATCTCGAAGCGATCGGTGGTCTTGGCGAAATCGACCGCGACCTTGGCCGCGGCGACCGGGTCGGTCGACGTCGCAAGCGCGGTTGGACCGGTCAGCAAATCGCTGATCGGGCTATATTGCGACCCGTCGAGCGCGATCAGTGCAAGGCTGTTTTTGGTCACCTTGAACTGGGCGCCGGCGTCGCGCATCTTGAGCCTGAGGTCGGTCGACTGGGCCACGCTCAAACCGAGATTGCGGGTGACGACCACCACGCTGGTCTCGGCAAAGACGCTCTTCAGCTCTTCAACCACATCCGCTTTTTGCGAACGATCCATGCCAACTCCAATCTTTCGGCCGAAGCGTAAGCTTCGATCGAGGTCCAACAGATGTTCGCCGCGGTCGCCCGCGAGGAACGCAAAAGTTTGTCCGTGGGGATGGATCAGCGCGCTGCCGCTCGAGCCGAGCGATTGCAACCCGCGACGGAGCGGCGGTCCCAGCAGGACGTGCCCCGGTGATTCTGTCCCCGTCTAGGCTGCGGATTAAGGGGCCTGTTCAGTCAGGCTCCGGCAGCGGTCTCGGACGGTTGCGTGCGGATCACTCCGCATGCGAAGCGGGGCCTATACCGGTTTCCGGCGGCTAATCAAGCACCGGCTGGGCGGGGCGCTGCAAACTAACCTACATCGTAGCCGACTTTTCAAAGTTCGCTAAGATCGATCGGTGCCGCGCTTCTATTTCAACATCCGCAATGGATTCGGGTTCGCCGCCGACGAAGAAGGCCTCGACCTCTTGTCCGAGCAGGATGCGCGGCAGCGGGCAATTCACGGCGCTCGGTCGCTGATCAGCGCCGAAGTGCTCGACGGGATGCTCGACTTGAACGGCCAGATCGAAATTACCGACGAGCATCAGCGCGACGTGATGGTCGTTCGCTTTGCCGATGCCGTGAAAGTCCGGCCGGACAATGGGGCGCACGCCGCCAAGCCGAACTAGGCCCGGCGCGCGAACACTTCGCCGGTTTCCTGCCGGGTGAGGTGGAGATAGCGATCGTTGAAATCGGCGATGTCGC
>JBDSGH010000119.1:0-8466 GCA_039919095.1 Sphingomicrobium sp.
GTCGGCGCCTGCGTCGGTATGAAGGGCAGCCGCGTCCAGGCGGTGGTCCAGGAGCTCCAGGGCGAAAAGATCGACATCATCCCGTGGAGCGAGGATCTCGCCACGTTCGTCGTCAACGGCCTCCAGCCGGCGACTGTCAGCCGCGTCGTGATCGATGAGGAAGAAGCCCGGATCGAGGTGGTCGTGCCCGATGACCAGCTCAGCCTGGCAATCGGCCGCCGCGGCCAGAACGTCCGTCTCGCCAGCCAGCTGACCAATTCGCAGATCGACATTTTGACCGAGGCCGACGCTAGCGAGAAGCGGCAGCGCGAATTCGTCGAGCGCTCGGAGATGTTCCAGACCGAACTCGACGTCGACGAAACCCTCGCCCAGCTGCTGGTCGCCGAAGGCTTCACCAGCCTTGAGGAAGTGGCCTACGTCAACGCCGAGGAAATCAGCGCGATCGACGGCTTCGACGAGGATCTCGCGGCCGAGCTGCAGAGCCGTGGCGCCGAAGCGCTCGAGCGGCGCGAAGCCGCATCGCGCGAAGAGCGCCGCAAACTGGGCGTGGCCGATGACCTCGCCGAGCTGCCGCACCTGACCGAAGCGATGCTGGTCACGCTCGGCAAGGCCAACATCCGCTCGCTCGACGACCTCGCCGACCTTGCTACCGACGAGCTCATCCAGAAGAAGCGGCCCGAGCAGCGCCGCCAGCGCGAGCCGAGCAACCGCCCCGAGGACAAGGGCGGAATCTTGCACGAATACGGCCTGTCCGAAGAGCAGGGCAACGAGATCATCATGGCCGCCCGCGCCCACTGGTTCGAGGACGAAGAGCCCAAGGCCGAGCCGGCTGTTGAAGGGGAGGACGCTGTTGCGGAATCCCCAGAATGACACGCTCAGTCGTAAACTAGGCCGTTCCCCGGCGAAGGCCGGGGCCCAGCCCGATCAAGCGACTCCTGGACTCCGGCCCGCGCCGGGGGACGGCCCCGAGCGCACCTGCGTCCTGACTCGCCGCAAGGGCAGCCGCGACACGTTGATCCGGCTCGCGCTCGGCCCGGACGGCCAGGTCGGTCCCGATGTGCGCGCCAAGGCGCCCGGCCGCGGCGCGTGGATTGCGGTCGAGCGCACCGAGCTCGACGTCGCCAATGCCAAGGGCAAATTGAAGGCCGCGCTGGCCCGCGCCTTCAAGACCGCCGACCTCACGGTTCCGGCCGATCTCGGCGAGCAGATCGAGCGCGCCCTGCGCCAGTGGGCGCTCGACCGGCTCGGGCTCGAAGCCCGCGCCGGAACGCTGATCAACGGCGCCGACCGCATCGCCTCCGCCGCCCGCGCCGGTCAGGTGCATCTGCTGATCCACGCCGCCGATGCGCGCGAGGACGGCCGCAAGACGCTCGACCAGGCCATGCGGGTCGGTGCTCGCGCCGACGACGACGATCTATCCACCACCGGCGACAAAGGTGTCCGAGGGGTGATTTTCCCCGAACCGCGCACTATCTTGTCGATGGCGCTTGGCCGCGAAAATGTGGTACATGTCGCACTGACCGATCCCGCTGCCGCGTCGCGTGTGTCCCATGCGCTTGCCCGGTGGCGCGCTTTCACTGACCCCCGTACCGGGCAAGATGGCGGCGATCCCGCCTCTGCCCCCGGCTCGGCTGACGAATTGACGAAGGAATAGAATGACCGAACAGACCGAAAAGCCGAAGCTTGGCACCCGGCCGCCGCTGGGCATCAAGCGCACGGTCGAGACCGGCAAGGTCAAGCAGAGCTTCAGCCATGGCCGGTCGAACACCGTCGTGGTCGAGGTCAAGAAGCGCCGTATCCTCGGCAAGCCGGGCGAGCCCGCGCCGGCCCCTGAAGCGCCCAAGCCGGCCCCCGTCGCCGAGGCTCCGAAGCCGGCGCCCAAGCCGGCCGCGCCCGCTCCGGCGGCGCCCCGTCGCGCACCGGCCGACGACATCTCGTCGCGCCGCGAGCTCCAGGAGAAACTGCTGCGCGAAGCCGACGAGGCACGCATGGCCCAGCTCGAGGAAGCGCGCCGCCGCGACGACCGCGTCAAGGTCGAGCAGACCGAGGACGAAAAGCGCCGCGCCGAGGACAATCGCCGCGCCGAGGAAGAAGCCGCCGAGCAGGCTCGCCAGGCAGCCGAACAACCCGCGGCTGAAGCGCCGGCCGAACCAACTGCGCCGGTCGACGACCGCGCCCCGGCCCGCGACGACGACGAGGAACGCGGCCATCGCCGTCCCGGGGGCGCGCCCGCCACCAAGCGTCCCGAGCCGGCCCGTCCGTCGCGCAACCGCGAAGACCGCCGCCATTCGGGCAAGCTGACCGTCACCCGCGCCTTGTCGGGCGAAGACGACAGCCGCGCCCGTAGCCTCGCCGCGCTGCGCCGTTCGCGCGAAAAGGAAAAACGCCACCACCAGCAGGCCGGACCCGCCGCCAAGCAGGTCCGTGACGTGGTCGTGCCCGAAGCGATCACCGTCCAGGAGCTCGCCAACCGCATGGCCGAGCGCGCCGCCGACCTCGTCAAAGCCCTGTTCAAGATGGGCATGCCGGTCACGGTCACCCAGACCATCGACCAGGACACCGCCGAATTGCTCGTCACCGAGTTTGGCCACAGCATCAAGCGGGTCAGCGAAGGCGATGTCGAAATCGGCATCGGCGACGACCAGGATGCGGCCGAGAGCCTTCAGCCGCGGCCGCCGGTGGTAACCATCATGGGCCACGTCGACCACGGCAAAACCTCGCTGCTCGACGCGATCCGCGGCGAGAATGTCGTGTCGGGTGAATCCGGCGGCATCACCCAGCACATCGGCGCCTATCAGGTGACCGTGCCGGACAAGTCGAAGGTCACCTTCCTCGACACGCCGGGCCACGAAGCCTTCACCGAAATGCGCCAACGCGGCGCCAACGTCACCGATATCGTGGTGCTGGTTGTTGCCGCCGACGACGGTCTCAAGCCGCAGTCGATCGAAGCGATCAACCACACCCGCGCTGCCGGCGTGCCGATGATCGTCGCCATCAACAAGATCGACAAGCCCGACGCCAAGCCGCAAAAAGTGCGCGAGGAACTGCTCCAGCACGAGATCATCGTCGAGGAGATGGGCGGCGAGGTCCAGGACGTCGAAGTGTCGGCGACCAAGAAGACCAACCTCGACAAATTATTGGAAGCGATCGCGCTCCAGGCCGAAATCCTCGAGCTCAAGGCCAACCCCGACCGCGCCGCCGAAGGCACCGTGATCGAGGCCAAGCTCGACAAGGGCCGCGGCCCGCTGGCGACCGTGTTGATCCAGCGCGGCACGCTTCGGGTCGGCGACGTGTTCGTCGCCGGCGCTTCGAGCGGCAAGGTCCGCGCGATGATCGACGACAAGGGCAAGCAGGTGAAGGAAGCCGGACCGTCGGTCCCGGTCGAAGTGCTCGGCCTGTCCGCGGTTCCCGCCGCCGGCGAGCCGTTCACAGTGGTCGAAAACGACGCCCGGGCGCGCGAAGTCGCCGCTTATCGCCAGGGCCTGCTCGACCGCAAGCGCACCACCAGCGCCCCGGTCAGCCTCGAGAACATGTTCGCGTCGCGCGCCTCGTCGACGATGGAATTTCCGCTCGTCGTGCGGGCCGACGTCCACGGCTCGACCGAAGCGATCGTCAACGCCGTCAACCGCATTTCGACCGACGAGATCAAGGTCCGCGTGCTGTCCTCCGGGGTCGGCGCAATCACCGAAAGCGACGTCACGCTGGCGGCCGCGACCGGCGCGCCGATCATCGGCTTCAACGTTCGCCCCAACGCCAAGGCGCGCGAAGCCGCCGCCCGGACCAAGGTCGAAATGCGTTACTATGACGTGATCTACCACCTCACCGATTGGGTGAAGGAAGCGATGGCCGGCGAGCTTGGTCCGGAGATCATCGAGACGATCGTCGGCCGCGCCGAGGTCAAGGAAGTTTTCCCGGCCGGCAAGAAGGACAAGGCGGCCGGCCTGCTGGTGCTCGAAGGGGTCATTCGCAAGGGCCTCCACGCCCGCCTGACGCGCGACGACGTGATCGTGTCGAAGACCACCATCACCTCGCTGCGCCGCTTCAAGGACGATGCTGCCGAAGTGCGCGCCGGCATGGAATGCGGTGTGCTCCTGGCCGACACCAACGACATCAAGCCGGGCGACAATCTCGAAGTGTTCGAGACCGAAGAGCGCGCACGGACGCTCTAGCCGTCACCCTGAACTCGTTTCAGGGTCCATCATGGAGACTGCGGTGCGGGCGGGAAAATGGATGCTGAATTCAGTTCAGCATGACGGATCGGACTAATGCGGAAAGTCGAAACCCCCGAGGGCCGCTCAGTCCGCCTGCTTCGCGTCGGCGAGCAGGTGCGCCATGCGCTGGCCGCGATCCTGATGCGCGGCGACGTCCACGACGAGACCCTCGCCAGCCATTTGGTCAGCGTCACCGAGGTCCGCATGTCGCCCGACCTCAGGCACGCGACGGTGTTCGTAAAGCCGCTGCTCGGCGCCGACGAGGATGTCGTGTTGAAAGCGCTGCGCACCCACACCGCCTTCCTGCAAAAGGAAGTGGCCCAGCGGATGACCACCAAATATGCCGCAAAGCTCAAGTTCCTCGCCGACGAAAGCTTCGACGAAGGCGGCAAGATCGATGCCATCCTGCGCTCACCCAAGGTCGCCCGGGATATCGGCAGGGAATGAAGCTCGATGACCCGATGGTGGGTGACGGCTGCCGCGCCGAGCGGCTGGTCGAAGCCCATCGCGACCTCCTCCGCGCCGCCTGCGCCGAAGATCCGGAAATCTGGGAAATCTATTACATCAGCTACGCGCCCGAGTATTTCGACGCGAGCTTCGACGCTTTGCTCGAACGACCGTGGGTGCCGTTCGCGCTGTATGACGGCGACCGGTTCGTCGGCATGAGCTGCTTCCTCAACGTCGATGACAGCCGCCAAACGCTCGAGATCGGCAGCACCTTCTACCGCCCCGCCTTCCGCGCCACCGGCTTCAACCGGCGGTGCAAGGACATGATGATGCGCCACGCGTTCGACCGCGGCTTTCGCCGGATCGAGTTCCGCGTCGATCGCCGCAACGCGCGCAGCCAGGCGGCGATGAAGCGCCTCGGCGCGGTCCGCGAAGGCGTCATCCGCGCCGACCGCATCACCTGGAACGGCCACGTCCGCGACACCGTGCTGTTCGCGATCCTAAAGGATGAGTGGCCGGTATGAACCCCGATATGATTTACCAGATCGCGACCTGGCTGGTCCCGCTGATCATCGCTATCGTCTTCCACGAGGTTGCGCACGGGCTGGTGGCGCGCCGCCTCGGTGATCCGACCGCGGCCCAGGCCGGGCGCCTGACCTTGAATCCGCTGCGCCACGTCGACCCGTTCGGGACGTTGATCCTGCCGCTGCTGCTGGCGCTGGCCCATGCCCCGATCTTCGGCTGGGCCAAGCCGGTGCCGGTCGATTTCCGGCGCTTGCGCAATCCCCGCCGCGACATGGTGCTGGTCGCGTTCGCCGGGCCGGGCATGAACCTGATCCTCGCGCTGATCGGCACCGCGATCGTCGCCGCGACGCTGTGGGCGTCGCCGGGCGCGGACAGTCCGGCGGCGCAGTTCGCCGTCCAGAATTCGATCAACTTCGTCCTGATCAATATCTTCCTCGCCATCTTCAACCTGATCCCGCTGCCGCCGTTCGACGGCGGCCATGTCGTCCAGGGCCTGCTCCCGCCGCGCGCGGCGGTGAGCTTCGGCAAGATTGGCCGCTACTCGTTGCTGGTGTTTATCTTCCTGCTGCTGATCCTGCCGATGATCTGGCCCAGCGCCGACATCGTCGGCCGGGTCGTCTCGCCGATCGTGGACAGTCTCGCGCGTCTTCTGCTCGGGATGGCCGGCATCGCCACCTAGCAATGCTCAACGGTTGGATCATCCTCGACAAGCCGGTCGGCCTCGGCTCGACCACGGCGGTGTCGGCGGTCAAGCGGATCTTGAGGGACGCCGGCCAGCCAAGGACCAAGGTCGGCCACGGCGGGACGCTCGATCCGCTGGCATCGGGCGTGCTACCGATCGCTCTGGGCGAAGCGACCAAATTGGCCGGTCGAATGCTCGACGCGACCAAGGCCTATGACTTCACCATCCTCTTCGGCGCACGAACCGACACGCTCGACGGCGAAGGCCAGGTCGTCGAGACCAGCGCCCGCCGCCCGACCAGCGCCGAAGTCGACGCCGTGCTGCCGCGCTTTACCGGCATCATCGAACAGATCCCGCCGGCCTATTCAGCGCTCAAGATCGACGGCAAAGCGGCCTACCAGCGCTCGCGCGATGGCGAGCAGCTCGAAATGCAGCCGCGCACCGTGACCGTCCACGAACTGCGCCTGGTCGAGGGCAGCGCAGACAAGGCGACCCTCTCGGCAACCGTCTCCAAGGGCACCTACATCCGCTCTCTCGCCCGCGACATCGCGCTCGCGCTTGGCACGGTCGGCCATGTCGCCATGCTGCGCCGCACGCGCGCCGGCCCGTTCACCCTCGAACAGGCCATTTCGCTGGACTTTTTGACCAGAGCCGCTAAGGCGCGGCAATTCGATGGGGCGGTACTTCCGCTAATCGCGGCGCTGGACGACATCCCGGCCCTCCCCGTCACCCCCGGCCAGGCCCAGCTGCTCCGTCACGGACAGACGCTTGCCGGTTTCCCCGCAACGCCGGGGCTTCAGCTGGCAACCGACGATGATCGTCCGGTTGCGCTGGTCGAAGCTGCGGCGGACGGCCTTCGGGTCGTGCGCGGGTTCAACCTTTAAGCCATAAGGAGTTTGACGATGTCGATTACCGCCGACCGCAAGGCCGAACTGATCAAGGAACATGGCCGCGCCGCCGACGACACGGGTTCGCCCGAAGTCCAGGTCGCGATCATCACCAGCCGGATCAACACGCTGACCGAGCATTTCAAGACCCACGCGAAGGATAATCACTCGCGTCGCGGCCTCCTGATGATGGTCAACAAGCGCCGCTCGCTGCTGGATTATCTCCGCCGCGAGGATGAAACCCGCTACACCGATCTGATCGCCAAGCTGGGTCTGCGCAAGTAATTAGCCAAAGGCGCCACGCGGCGCCTTTTGCGTATCCCGGCGAAGGCCGGGATCCAGCTTCTTTTTCTTAGGGCTGGACCCCGGCCTTCGCCGGGGAACGGGAAGAGGGCAATTCGGCAACCTTCCCAGGGGCAGCAAATGCCCCGAACCGCAGCAGGCCGGCTTGCCTGCACCAAGATGAACTCGACCGCATTCGGCGCTCGAGCGAAGGAAACCACATGTTCAATATGAAAACTGTAGAAATCGAGCTCGGCGGCAAGACCCTCAAGCTCGAAACGGGGCGCGTTGCCCGCCAGGCCAACGGCGCGGTTCTCGCGACTCTTGGCGAAACCGTCGTGCTCTGTGCGGTCACTGCCGCCAAGACCGTCAAGCCGGGCCAGGACTTCTTCCCGCTGACCGTCCACTACCAGGAAAAATTCTCGGCTGCCGGCCGCATCCCTGGCGGCTTCTTCAAGCGCGAGCGCGGAGCGACCGAAAAGGAAACGCTGACCAGCCGCCTGATCGACCGTCCGATCCGCC
This sequence comes from Sphingomicrobium sp., assembly GCA_039919095.1. GTDB lineage: Bacteria > Pseudomonadota > Alphaproteobacteria > Sphingomonadales > Sphingomonadaceae > Sphingomicrobium. The sequence goes on from JBDSGH010000119.1 coordinate 7,557, forward strand.
CGTTGTTCCCCGAAGGCTTTTACAATGAAGTGCTGGTGATCGCGCAGGTGCTTTCGTACGACGGCGAGAACGAGCCCGACATCCTGGCGATGATCGCCGCATCGGCCGCACTGACCATTTCCGGCGTGCCCTTCATGGGCCCGATCGGCGGTGCCCGGGTCGGTTACGCCAACGGCGAATACATCCTCAACCCGACCAACACCGAAGTGAAGGAAGGTGAGCTCGACTTGGTCGTCGCCGGCACCCTGAACGCGGTGATGATGGTCGAGAGCGAAGCCAAGGAACTGTCCGAGGACGTCATGCTCGGCGCCGTCATGTTCGCCCATGCCGCGAGCAAGAAGGTCTGCGAAGCGATCATCAGCCTCGCCGAGAAAGCCGCCAAGGAGCCGTGGGAGCTGGCCAGCACCGACGGCAAGGCCGCGGTCAAGACCAAGCTCAAGGACCTCATCGGCAAGGACATCGACTCAGCTTATCGCCTGACCGACAAGTCCGAGCGCTCAGCCGCGCTCAACATCGCTCGCGACAAGGCCAAGCTCGCCTTCGCCGAAGCCGACCCGCAGGAGCAGATGGCCGCGTCCAAGTCGGTCAAGAGCCTCGAGGCCGACATCGTCCGCGGTGCGATCTTGAAGGAAGGCCGCCGCATCGACGGCCGCGACACCAAGACCGTGCGCCCGATCGAGGCGTTGGTCGGCTTCCTCCCGCGCACCCATGGTTCAGCGCTGTTTACCCGCGGCGAGACCCAGTCGATCGTCACCACCACGCTCGGCACCAAGGAGTCGGAGCAGATGATCGATGGCCTCGAAGGCCTGAGCTATTCGCGCTTCATGCTGCACTACAACTTCCCGCCTTACTCGGTCGGTGAAGTGGGCCGCTTCGGCGCCCCGTCGCGGCGCGAGACCGGCCACGGCAA
>JBDSGH010000120.1:0-5888 GCA_039919095.1 Sphingomicrobium sp.
TGCGCCCCGCAATGGCGCGCGGTCTGGACGAAGCCTGCGGCGGGATAGACCGCGCCCGAGGTGCCGATCGACACGAACAGGTCGCAGTTGCGCAGCGCGTCCTCGATTCGCTCCATCGCGTACGGCATCTCGCCGAACCACACGATGTCGGGCCGGACCGCTCCGACCGCGCCGCAGCTCGGACACATTGCGCCCTCGCCCATCGCCCCGTCCCATGCGAACCGCTCGCCGCATGCCAGGCACCAGCCGCGCTGCAATTCGCCGTGCATGTGGAGCAGCCGCCGCGACCCGGCGCGCTCGTGCAGATCGTCGACATTCTGCGTAACCAGCAGCAGCTCGCCTGGCCATTCCCGATCGAGCCGGGCCAGCGCGTCGTGCGCCGCATTGGGCGCGATCGTGCCGAGCTTCGCCCGCCGCGCATCGTAGAAGGCGTGGACCAGCGCCGGGTCGCGCCGATAGGCTTCGGGCGTGCAGACATCCTCGACCCGGTGGCCCTCCCACAGCCCGTCGGGCCCGCGGAAAGTCGCGCCCCCGCTTTCGGCCGAGACTCCGGCGCCAGTCAGGATCACGAGATTGCGAACGTTGGTCATCCGACATGATTTACTCGCCAGCGCGGATCTCCGCTATTGGCGAAAGCAGGCGTAGCCAAACAGCCAGTGGATGGAACGCCGAAACGCCATCAGGCATCCACGATTCGCGAGGGAAGGAGCTACCTGTGGCCAATGTCATCGTTCTCGTTGGAGCAGGCTCCATCGGGCAGGCAATCGCCCGTCGCGTCAGCGCGGGCAAGAAAGTGCTGATTGCTGACCTGCGACAGGAAAATGCCGATGCGGCAGCCAGGATATTGAACGACGCCGGATTCGAAGCCAGCACGGCCACGGTCGACGTGTCATCGCGCCAGTCGGTCGAGGCACTTGTGCAACGAGCGACGGGCATGGGCGACATTACGGGCCTGATCCAGGCGGCTGGAGTGTCGCCGTCGCAAGCGCCGATTGAGACCATCCTCAAAGTGGATCTCTACGGCACGGCGCTGCTCCTCGATCAGTTCGGGAAGGTCATGGCGCAGGGTGGCTCGGGCGTCGTGATCTCGTCGCAATCGGGACACCGGCTTGGGCCGCTGCCAATCGAGCACAGCGAGGCGCTGGCGACGACCCCTGTCGAGGACCTTCTCAGCCTGCCGTTCCTGCAGGCGGGTGAGGTCAAGGACACGCTGCACGCCTATCAGCTGTCAAAGCGTGGCAATGTGCTGCGCGTCATGGCCGAGGCCGTGCGCTGGGGCCAGCGCGGCGCACGGATCAACAGCATCAGTCCCGGCATCATCATCACGCCGCTGGCCAATGACGAGCTAAAGGGCCCGCGCGGAGAGGGTTACCGCAAGATGATCGACAGCTCCGTGGCCAAGCGAGCCGGAACACCGGACGAGGTGGCGACGGTTGCCGCCCTGCTGATGGGTCCGGACGGCGCGTTCATTACCGGCAGCGACGTGCTGATCGACGGCGGCGTGACCGCAACCTTCTGGTTCGGCCAATCCGCTTCCTAGATATTGCGAAAAAGCCGAAGCATCGCCGCGCCTTGGACAACGGACGCTTGCGCGACTCACCGCGCCGTGTTTGGGCGGTCGTTCGGCCCGGGTTGCGGGGGCGCGTCATTCCTCGACAAGGAAATTGTGCGATGAGAACAGCCACCCTGATCGCCACCGCCGCCGCTGTGGGCCTTCTGCTCAGCGGCTGCCACCGCGGCGATCGGTCTGATTTTGACCAGACCGGGATCACCGACACCGCCGCCGTCGAACAGCAATTGCGCGACATCGAGACCCAGTGGATGGCCGATTACAACGCGCGCAATGTCGATGCGCTGGCGGCGCATTATGCCGACGATGCGGCGCTCGCCAATCCAGGCGAGGAACTCGCCACCGACGCCCGTTCGCGGCACGAGGATCTCGCCCAACTGGTCGCCGATCCAAGCCTTCAGCTCAATTTCGAGGCCGACCGCGCGATGGTCGCCAAGTCGGGCGACCTGGCCTACACCCGCGGCCACTTCACCTCGCAGACCAAGGATCCGGCGGGCAAGCTGCCGAAAGTCGAATCCGGCACCTATCTGACCGTCTGGCGCAAGCAGACCGACGGCAGCTGGAAAGCGATCGAGGACGCCGTCGTCCCGGGGCCGCCGGAAACCGCGACCGCCGGCTGATCGCCCGGTTCGAACGGTGACCAAAGCCACGCTCCGGGTCGGCATCGGGGGCTGGACCTACCCGCCGTGGCGCGGCTCGTTCTACCCGCCCGGCCTGGCCCAGTCGGCCGAACTCGAACATGCCGCGCGGCAATTCGGCGCGATCGAGATCAACGCCACTTTCTACGGACGGCAAAGCCCGGCCAGTTGGCAAAAATGGGCGGCCGCGGTGCCCGACGGCTTCCAGTTCGCGATCAAGGGTTCGCGCTTCTGCGTCACCCGCCCCAAGCTCGCCGATGCCGGCGAAGGCGTCGGCAATTTCCTTGCCCAGGGGCTCGTTGCGCTTGGTCCCAAGCTCGGCCCGATACTGTGGATGCTCGCCGCCCGCCGCGCCTTCGACCATGACGACATTGCCGCTTTTTTCGCGCTGCTCCCGCCTACCCTGGAGGGGCTCCCGCTGCGCCACGTGATCGAGCCGCGCCACGAAAGCTTCCGCGACGAGCGTTTCTTCGATCTGTGCCGGACCCATGACGTCGCGGTGGTGTTCGGCGACGATGACGAGTTCCCGTGCATCGACGCCGACACTGCGAGCTTCGCCTACGCCCGCCTGCAGCGCATGCGCGAAGAGGTGCCGACGGGTTATGACGATGTCGCGCTCGAGGCCTTCGCGCAGCGTGCCGAGCGCTGGGAAAGGGCCGGCCGCGACAGCTACATTTTCATGATCAACGGTGCCAAGCTGCGCGCGCCCGCTGCAGCACTCGCGCTGGCGCATCGGCTCGCAATTTAATTTCGATTGATTTCATTGGTTTTGTTGTTCCGGCTGGTCCATTGGAACGGCCTCGGAACGACGCCTCTCGACAGGCGACCCGCCTTTCCGGCGACGCCGTTTCGGGACCGCGAAGCTATCCCGCTTTCGCGACTTGGGGAAGACAATCATGCGCAAGACGATACTTGCCGCGCTCGGCGCGGCGACGATGCTGACTTCGGTACCGGCAGCGGCCCAGGAAGTGCCGTTGGTTGGCGGCGATTATTGGGACGTCGCGGCAATCAAGATCGATGACGGCCATTTCGCCGACTACGCGGACTTCCTGGTGACCGATTCCCGCAAGCAGAATGAGTTTGCAAAATCGAAGGGCTGGATCAAAGCCTATTATATCCTGAGCAATAACAATCCGCGCAAGGACGAGCCCGACCTGTATCTGGTCACGGTCAGCGATCGCATTCCCACGCCCGCCGAGCAGATCGCGCGCAACAAGGAAATGAACGCATATCTTCAATCCGACGATCGCAAGCAGCTTGCGGGCAGCGGCCACCGGGCGACATTCCGCCACCTGGAGGGCGATATGCTGCTTCAGCAGTTGGTCATGGCGCACTAATCTGAACGGGGGCGCCGTTGCATTGCGCGGCGCTCCCGCTTTCGCCATGACGGCGCGATGCGCGACCACCAGCAACCGCTCCGCATCGCTTTGTTCGCGCCCAAGGGCCGCATGGGCCAGACGATCGCCGCGGCCGTCGCCGCCGATCCCGGGTTCGCGCTCGATCCCGATCACGGCGACGTGCTGGTCGATTTCTCGACCCCTGCGGCGCTCCAGGCGAGCCTCGACCGAGCGGTCTCCGCGGGCATCCCGATCCTGATCGGCACGACCGGCCTCGACGACCTCGCCGGCCAGCGCATTGCCGCTGCCGCCAAGCAGGTCGCGGTGCTGCGCGCCGCCAATACCTCGCTTGGTGTCGCGCTGCTGGCCGACCTGGTCGAGCGCGCCGCGGCGGTGCTTGGGCCCGATTGGGACATCGCGATCGAAGACAAGCATCACGTCAAAAAGGTCGATGCCCCATCCGGCACCGCGCTGGCTCTGGGCGAAGCAGTCGCGCGCGGCCGCGCTTCGGCCAAGGTCGCTTACGCCTCGATCCGCGGCGGCACCGTGGCGGGCGACCATGACGTGCTGTTCCTCGGCCCCGAGGAGCGGCTGATCCTGTCCCACCGCGCCGAGAGCCGGGCGATCTTCGCCCGCGGCGCGTTGACCGCCGCGCGCTTCCTGCTCGGCCAGCCGGCCGGGCTTTACTCGATGCGCGACGTGATCGATTCGCAATGAACTGCGGCCGGTGAAGCGCGACCAGGTCTTCGAATTCTTCCGCCGCCTGGCGGAAGCCAATCCGTCGCCCGAGCCCGAGCTCGAATATGTCAATTCCTACACCCTGCTTGTGGCGGTCGTGCTGTCCGCCCAGGCGACCGACGTCGGGGTCAATCTCGCTACCCGCAAGCTGTTCAAGCGGGTGCAAACGCCGCAGCAGATGATCGCGTTCGGCGAGGAGGCGTTGCGCGCCCAGATCAAGACCATCGGCCTGTTCAACACCAAGGCCAAGAACGTCATCGCACTGTCGCGGGCGCTGATCCGCGATTTCGGCGGCGAGGTGCCGGCCACCCGCGAGCAGCTCGAGACCCTGCCCGGGGTCGGCCGCAAGACCGCCAACGTCGTGCTCAACACCGCCTTCGCGCAGGAGACGTTCGCGGTCGACACGCACATCTTCCGGGTCGGTAACCGCACCGGCCTGGCGCCGGGCAAAACCCCGCTCGAAGTCGAACTCAAGCTCGAGAAGTTGGTCCCGCAGCCGTTCCGGCGCGACGCCCACCAGTGGCTGATCCTGCATGGCCGCTACACCTGCAAGGCGCGCACGCCGCTGTGCTGGAAATGCCCGGTGATCGACCTGTGCCGCTACAAGCCCAAAACCCCGCCGCCCAAGGGCTCAGCGCCAGCGGCGCTCGAAACGGTCGCCGAGGCCGGTCAGTAGCTCATATTGCGACAGGCCGGACTGCGCCGCCGCGGTTGGCAGGTCATAGTCGATCTCGACCCATTGGCCTTCCTTCAAGTCCGCCGCCGCGTCGCACTCGATCGCGATCAGGTCCATCGACACCCGGCCCAGCACGGGCAGCGCGAACTCGCCGGCAAAGGCGCTGCCGCGCGCAGAAAAGCCGCGCAGATAGCCGTCGGCGTAACCGATGTTGAGGATCGCCGCCTCGGTGTCGGCCTCGGCCACGAAGGTCGCGCCGTAACCGCAGCTTTCGCCGGCGCGGATCGTGCGCCGCTGGACGATCTGGGCTTCGACATGGGCGACCTGGCGGATGTGCCCTTGGGCTTCGCGCCGCGGCAGGCCGCCATAGAGCGCGAGGCCGGGCCGGACGAGATCGAACGCATAGTCGCGGCCAAGGCAGACCCCGGCCGAATTGGCGAGGCTGTAGCGCTTGGCCGGAACCGCCGCCGCGACCTCGCCGAAACGCGCCAGCTGGAGCGCGTTGAGCGCATGATCCTCGTCGCCGCAGGCGAGATGGCTCATCAACGTATCGATCGTCAGGCCGTCGAGGCACCCGACTTCCTCCGGCCGTAGCCCGAGCCGGTTGATCCCGGTGTCGACCATCACGTCGCACGGCCGCCCGGGCGCGATTTCCTTCCAGCGCGCGACTTGGGAGGCGCTGTTGAGCACCGGACGGGCACCCGAAGCGCGCGCCGCCGCGCCATCGTCAGGCCCGACCCCGTGGAGCACGGCTAGGTTGGCGCCATCGGGCATCGGCCCGAGCTCGTCCGCTTCGGCCCAGGTCGAGACGAAGAAATCGCGGCAGCCGGCCTCGCCCAGCGCAGCCAGCGCTTCGCGCGCGCCAAGCCCGTAGCCGTCGGCCTTGATCGCCGCCCCGCACGCGCTTCCGGCGCGCTCGGCCAGCCAGC
>JBDSGH010000121.1:0-3704 GCA_039919095.1 Sphingomicrobium sp.
CCGACCCGGCGGGTCTTTTCGTCCGGGCTGACCAGCTCGTCGCCAAAATTGACCTTGTCGCTCATGCGCGAGCCTCTAGCGGGCTTGGCGGCCCTCCGCCATATCACCGGGCGATGCCCGAGCTTCCTGAAGTCGAGACCACCGTCCGCGGCCTGGAGCGCGTCCTCGCCGGCCGCCGACTGACCCGGGTCGAGCCGCGCCGGCTCGACCTGCGCCGGCCATTTCCGACCGACCTCGGCCAGCGCCTGACCGGAGCGAGGGTCACCGGCCTTCGGCGCCGCGCCAAATACGGGCTGATCGACACCGATCGCGGCGACACTCTGCTGTTTCACTTGGGCATGTCGGGACGGTGGCGGATCGACCCGACCGAGCTCGACAAGCACGACCATCTGCTGATCGAGACCGACGACGGGCGGCGGCTTGCGCTCAACGACCCGCGCCGCTTTGGCTCGCTCGACCTGGTGCCGACCGATGCGGTTGCCCAATGGCCGCCGATCGCCGCGCTCGGTCCCGAACCGCTCGATCTCACCGCCGCCCAGTTGAGGCAACGGCTGAAGGGCCGGACGGCGGCGATCAAGTTGTTGCTGCTCGACCAGCGGATCGTCGCCGGGCTCGGCAATATCTACGTCTGCGAGGCGTTGTTCCGAGGGGGGATCGACCCGCGCCGGGCCGGCGGCAGCATCTCGGCCGAACGGCTCGGCCGGCTGGTGCCGGCGATCAAGGCGGTGCTGGACGAGGCGATCGCAGCGGGCGGCTCGTCCCTGCGCGATTTCGCCAGCCCCGACGGCGAGCTCGGCTATTTCTCGAAAAGCTTCGCGGTCTATGATCGCGAAGGCGAGCCCTGTGCTTGTGGCGGCAAGGTCAAGCGCATCGTCCAGGGCGGCCGCTCGACCTTTTATTGCCCGCGCTGCCAGCGGTAGCGGGCGTGGGAGTGCGGTCCGGCACAGCGTGTCACCCTCAACCACCCCTTTGGTTGACCCGAATCGCCCTTGTCGGTAGGGGGACACGACGCCGGTGCGGCCCTCGGGCGCGCGCCGCTTTCATTTGATCCGACAGACCAAGGACTTTTTCAGCAATGGCGAACACGCCGCAAGCCAAGAAGCGCATCCGCCGCAACGCCAATCGCGCTCAGATCAACGGCGCCCGAGTCGGCCGCATCCGGACTTTCATCAAGGCCGTCGAGTCGGCGCTCGAGGCGGGCAAGAAGGAAGATGCTGCAAGCGCTCTCAAGGCCGCGCAGCCGGAACTCGCGCGCGGAGTTGCACGCGGCGTGATCCACAAGAATACTGCGTCGCGGAAGTTTTCGCGGCTGTCCAAGCGGGTTGCCTCGCTCGGCTGAATCCCGGGCTGAAACACAATCCGTTTTGGGGCATTTCGAATGCCTCGACAGGTTCGGAATTAGGACCTTCAAAAAAGCCAGTGTTTCCCGCGATTCGCGCAAAGCCTCTATTCGCCGCGGACGGAAAAACGGCAGTTTTCTGCCCTTGCCCCAGCTTTCCGAGGGTTTCTGCTGTCAAGGCTGATTATTTCACTTTTGTGAAAAAACATGTCTTGAAAGCTTGGCCATAGGCTTCCAGAAACGGCCTTTCCGGACGCGAGTCTGCGTCGGGGGGCAAAGAGAGAAAGAGAAGCCAGTAGCGCAGCGGCTTGGGCCGCGCGTAACGGCCCGTTTTTGTCTCGCAAACATGGATTGGAGGCGGGCAAGCAAGTGCAGCGGCAACACACCTTTGCGTCTCCCGAAAATCCCGGCCCGTCGATCGCGGCACCACTCGAAGCGGCGTGGGATTCGATTCGTACAGGACTTCGCCGCGACCTTGGCGCACGCACTTTCGACGGCTGGTTGAAGCCCGCGACCTTGGGTGCATTCGAGCCCGATTGCGGAAGCCTCGAAATCCTCATGCCGAGCCAGTTCATGGCCGACTGGGTCAGCGCCCATTTTGGCGAACGGCTGACGCTGGCCTGGAAGACGGTGCTTCCGATCGTCCGCGAAGTGCGCGTTTCCGCCGCGGCCGATGCGCCCCGGCCGTCGCCGCTGCTGATCCTCGAAGATGTGCCCGCGCCGCCGGTCGCTGTGCGCGATCCTTCGGCACCCAATTTCGACCCGCGCTACCGCTTCGAAACCTTCATCGTCGGCAAGGCCAATGAAGTCGCCGCGACCGCCGCGCGGACTTTGGCCGGCGCCGCCGCGGTCAGTTTCAACCCCTTGTTCCTCCACGGCGGCACTGGCCGCGGCAAGACCCACTTGCTGCACGCGATCGGCCACAGCTTCCTCGCCAGCAATCCCGGTGCCCGGGTGGTGTCGATGTCGGCCGAAAAGTTCATGGTCGAGTTCATCCGCGCGCTGAAGGCCAATGACACGATCGGCTTCAAGGGCCGCTTGCGCAGTGCCGACCTGCTGCTGATCGACGACGTCCAGTTCATCGCCGGCAAGGATTCCACCCAGGAGGAATTCTTCCACACGATGAACGAGATCATTACCGCCGGGCGGCGGCTGGTGATCACTTCGGACCGCGCTCCGCAGGACCTCGACGGGGTTGCGCCGCGGATCCTGTCGCGGCTGTCGTGGGGCCTGGTGGCCGACATCAACGCCGCCGATTTCGAGCTTCGGTTCAACATCATCGAAGCCAAATTGGGCGCTCTTCCAGGCGTCGCCATGCCGCGCAACGTGGTCGAGTTCCTCGCCCGCCGGGTAACCTCGAGCGTGCGCGAGCTTGAAGGCGCTTTGAACCGCATCGCCGCTTACGCCATGATGACCGGGCGAGCGATCGACGTGGCGTTCGTCGAGGAGGTGCTGGCCAATGTGCTGCGCGCCAACCAGCGGCGGATTTCGATCGACGAAATCCAGACCCAGGTCGCCGAGCATTACCGCATCCGCAAGGCCGAGATGACTTCGGCCCGGCGCGCCCGTGAAGTTGCCCGCCCGCGCCAGGTCGCGATGTATTTGTCCAAGCAACTGACGCCCAAGTCGCTGCCCGACATCGGCCGCCGTTTCGGCGGGCGCGATCACACGACCGTGATCCACGCGGTCAAGCAGATCGAGCGCCTGCGCGCCAACGACGCCGAATTGGACGCCGACATCCGCTTGCTGACGCGACAACTCGAGGGCTGAGAGAGTCAGGAGTCTTCGGCACCCCGAAGCCGAAGAGAAAGGCCCGGCCGGAGCGATCCGACCGGGCCTTTCCTTTTGGCCGTGCTTAGAGCGGTGCTCAGTAAGCTCGCGGCGGGGCAGGCGTGCGCGGCGGCGGCGGCACCGTGATCTTCACCGTCTCACCGTTGCGCCCCGGAAATCCGGTGAACATCGCCTCGACCAGATTGGGCACGATGCGGTTGAGATCGTCGGTCGTCGAGCGCGCCCGGGCGTGGCCCTCGAACACCGACTGATTGTCGGCCTTGCGGCGGATATCGAGATCGAGCTTGCTCTTATACTCGATATATCGCTGCACTCTGCCGCCAGCGCCGCCGCCGAACCAGAACGGGTCGTCCCAGCCGTAGAAGAACGGGTTGCCGTAGCTTCCGAAGCGCGAATAGAACGGCCGATAGCCATAGCCGAACCCGCCATAGCCGTAGCGGCTGTTGGCGAACGGGTCCTGGACATATTCGGTCGTGCCCTGGTCGACGTCATAGCCGACGTTGACGATTAGCGTTGCCGCCTGCGGGCTGGCGGCGGGCGCGAAGCCCTGCGCCGCCATCGCCTGCGAGACGTA
>JBDSGH010000122.1:0-6065 GCA_039919095.1 Sphingomicrobium sp.
AAGCTGGCCGCATTAGAGTGACGTCATGGCGTCGGACGCGGACCTGATCATCGTCGGTGGCGGCCCCGCGGGGGTGATGTCCGGCTTGCTCTTCGCGCGCGCCGGTTGCCGCGTCCGAATCCTCGAAAAGCACGCCGATTTCTTCCGCGATTTCCGCGGCGACACGGTTCACCCGTCGACCATGGAGATCCTTAGCCAGCTGGGGGTGCTCGAGCGCTTCCTTGAGCGCCCCCACAATCGCCTCAACTCGGCCGAGCTCAGGATTATCGGCCACACCTATACCATCGGCGATTTGTCCCACCTTCAAACCCCGGCACCGTTCATCGCGATGATGCCGCAATGGGAGTTTCTCGATTTCCTGCGCGACGAGGCCAAGGCTTTTCCGGGTTTCCACCTCGACATGGAAACGCCGGTGGCGAGCTTCGTCGAAGAGCGCGGACGGGTGGTCGGGGTGCGCCTCGTCGATGGCCGGGAACTGAAGGCGCCGCTGACCATCGCCGCGGACGGCCGTGCGTCGATCGTCCGCAGCACCGGCATGCTGCCGGTCGAGGATCTCGGCGCGCCGATGGACGTGTTCTGGTTCCGCGTCGCCAAGCCGGCGGCCGAAGTCGGTGGCCTGCGCGGCAATGTCGAGCGCGGCCGCCTGCTGGTGATGATCGATCGCGGCAATTACTGGCAGTGCGCGTTCCTGATCCCCAAGGGCCGCGCCGCGGACTATCAGGCGCGCGGGATCGAAGCGATCCGCGAGGAAGTCGCCGCGGCCGCTCCGGGCATGGATTTCGCCGAACTCGACGACATTTCCGACATGCATTTGCTGACCGTCAAGCTCGACCGGCTGACCCGCTGGCACCGGCCCGGCCTGCTGGCGATCGGTGACGCCGCCCACGCCATGTCGCCGATCGGCGGGATTGGCATCAACCTCGCCGTCCAGGATGCGGTCGCGGCCGCCAATTGCGTCGCCGCAGCACTCGCCCGGAGTGAAAATGTCGACCGGCTGCTGGCCAAGGTCGAGCAGCGCCGTCTGTTCCCGACCCGCATCGTTCAGGCTGCGCAAAAGGCCGCGCAGGACCGCATTATCGGGCGATTGCTCGAGCCGGGGCCGCCCCTGACCCGCGCGCCGCTGCTGGTCCGTCTGCTCGACCGCTATCCGCGCCTGCGCCGCATCCCCGGCCGCTTCATCGGCCTCGGCGTGCGCCGCGAGCGGGTGCAGTCGCCGCTAGCGCCCGTTCCTCGCAAACAAAGCGTCGACTGAGCCACCCAACTCGTCCAGCTCGAATTCGACCCGTTTCCTGCCTGCAAAATAGATCAATGCAGGGTGGTCTTGGCCGCTCGCCTTGAGTCTTGCCACGTCAGCCGCAGACAAGCTGCTTTCCTGCGAGACATGGTCGCAATAACCTTCCAGCAACCAGGTCGGGACCGATAGATCGACGGTGATTCCGAAATGTCGCCGCAACATGCCGTGGCAAGTCTCGTGCGCAATCACTCCGGAAAGGCTGCGGACTCCGCCGACGGACTGTCCGTTGAAAACCCGATCGGCGGCGAGATCATTGCGGTTGATCACAATGGTTTCCCGGCCCGGTCGGCTGATTCCGAATGCGCTTCGATTTCTGACTGCAAGCCAGGTGTAGCGCCACCCGCCCTTGGTCAGGAAGATTTGCCGCGGCTCGCTGGCTTGGGCAATTGGGCTTTGCCCGACCAGATCGGCACTGCGCTTGAGGATCAGGTCGAGCTGGGTCTGGCGGATCGACGTTTCCGACCATATCCGGCTGCCGTGAGACCGTGCCTGATACGGAAAGGCCAGCAATTCGGGCGCGAACGCCGGCGCGACAAGCAGGACAAGGATCGCGCCCGCCGCGATCCGCCAGGGGCGCCTCAAGCGCTCAGCGCTTCCTCGGCCATGGCGGTCTCCAGGTTGAGCCGGACCGCTTCGAAAAACTGCTCGGTGGTCATCCACGGCTGGTTGGGGCCGACCAGGATCGCCAGGTCCTTGGTCATGTGGCCGCCTTCGACCGTTTCGACGCACACCCGCTCGAGCGTTTCAGCGAACTTGACCACGTCGGGCGTGCCGTCGAACTTGCCGCGGTATTTGAGGCCGCCGGTCCAGGCGAAGATCGACGCGATCGGGTTGGTCGAGGTCGCCTTGCCCTGCTGGTGCATGCGGTAATGGCGGGTGACGGTGCCGTGCGCCGCCTCGGCCTCGATCGTGCGGGCGTCGGGGGTCATCAGGATCGAGGTCATCAGGCCGAGGCTGCCGAAGCCCTGCGCGACCAGGTCGGACTGGACGTCGCCGTCGTAATTCTTGCACGCCCAGACAAAATTGCCGCTCCACTTGAGCGCGGAGGCGACCATGTCGTCGATCAGCCGGTGCTGATATTCGATCTTCGCTTCGGCGAACTTGTCCTTGAAATCCTTATTGAAGACTTCCTCGAAGATGTCCTTGAAGCGACCGTCGTAGGCCTTGAGGATGGTATTCTTGGTCGACAGGTAGACCGGCCATTTGCGCTCGAGGCCGTAGTTCAGCGCGGCGTAGGCGAAATCGCGGATCGACTGGTCAAGGTTGTACATCCCCATGGCGACACCCGACGACGGATAGTCGAACACTTCATGCTCGATTTCCTGGCCGTCCTCGCCGGTCCATTTGATGGTCAGCTTGCCCTTGCCCGGGACGCGGAAATCGGTCGCCTTATACTGGTCGGCAAAGGCGTGACGGCCGATCACGATCGGGTCGGTCCAGCCGGGGATCAGCCGCGGCACATTGTCCATCACGATCGGCTCGCGGAAAACCACCCCGCCAAGGATGTTGCGGATCGTCCCGTTGGGCGATTTCCACATCTTCTTGAGCTTGAATTCCTCGACACGGGCTTCGTCCGGAGTGATCGTCGCACATTTGACCCCGACCCCATACTGCTTGATCGCATTGGCGGAATCGATCGTGACCTGGTCGTCGGTTGCATCGCGATTCTCGATCGACAGGTCGAAATAGACCAGTTCGACATCGAGGTAGGGCAGGATCAGCCGCTCGCGGATCCATTGCCAGATGATCCGCGTCATCTCGTCGCCGTCGAGCTCGACTAACGGGGTTTGCACCTTGATCTTGGTCATTGTTGGGCCCTGCCGTGGGAAGCGGTTGGCGGCGCATTAGGCCGCGCCCCAAGCCGAGGCAACCGCGGCGTTGTGCGCGCGCTGCAGCGCCTCTAAGGAAGGTCGAATGCCCGCCCTCGACAAGCCCAACAGCCCGCTCACCACCGTCAAATGGCGCTTCCCCTCGGTTCACCCCGAAGGACGCAAGTTCCTCGTCCTGGCGGCGGCGGTGACGCTGGTCGCTTATTGGCTCGACTGGGAATTGCTGACCTTCCTGCTGGCCGGCTTCACCATCTGGGTCGCGGCCTTCTTCCGCGATCCGCTGCGCACCACGCCGCGCGCCGAAGGCCTGGTGGTGGCGCCGGCCGACGGGCTGATTACGCTGATTGCCAAGGTGCCGCCACCGCCCGAGCTGCGCGGCGACGACGGCCTGGGCGACGCCGAGATGACCCGCGTGTCGATTTTCATGAGTGTGTTCGACGTCCACATCAACCGCTCGCCGATCAGCGGCCGGGTGCGCCGCATTGCTTACATCCCGGGCAAGTTCCTCAACGCCGACCTCGACAAGGCGAGCGACGACAACGAGCGCCAGCATTTCATGGTCGAGGGCGCCGATGGCGTCCGGATCGGCTTCACTCAGATCGCCGGCCTGATCGCGCGCCGCATCCTGACCTTCGTGCGCGAAGGCGACACGCTCGAGGCTGGCCAGCGGTTCGGAATGATCCGCTTCGGCAGCCGGGTCGACGTCTTCCTCCCGGCCGGGACCGGTCCCCTGGTGCTGCTCGGCCAGCGTGCGATCGCCGGCGAGACCGTCATCGCAGAGATCAGCAAGGATCCGCAGATCGCCGGGACCAGCCAGTGACCGGCCGCCGATGAGCGAGCAATCGCCCCCAGAAGCGCGGGGCATGGCCTTCCGCGCGATGGTCCCCAACGCGGTCACCGCTCTGGCGCTATGCTTCGGGCTGACCGGCGTGCGCTTCGCTTTCTCCGCCGCCTCGGGCCACCCGGCGCATTGGGAGCTGGCGTTGGCGTGCGTGATCGGCGCCGGCGTGCTCGACGGGATGGACGGGCGGATTGCCCGCCTGCTCCGCGCCCAGAGCCGCTTCGGGGCCGAGCTCGACAGCCTGTCGGACGTCAGCGCGTTCGGGGTCGCGCCGGCGCTGATCATGTTCCTGTGGTCATTGAACCAGGCGCCGCAGTTCGGCTGGGTCGCGGCGCTCGCGCTGGCGGTGTGCTGCGCGCTGCGGCTGGCGCGGTTCAATTCGCGCATGGATGCCGACGATCAGCCGCACAAGTCGGCCGGCTATCTGACCGGAGTTCCGGCTCCGGCCGGGGCGGGGCTGGCGTTTGTCCCGGTCTATCTATGGCTGGTCACCGGGCAGGAGGTGTTCCGCGCCTGGTATGTCGTGATGCCGTGGGTGATCTTCATCGCGCTGCTGCTGATCTCGAGCGTCGCCACGTTCAGCTGGTCGTCGTTGCGCATCCGCCGTTCATCGCGGCTGTTCGTGATCGCCGGCATCGGACTGCTCGGGGCGGCACTGGTCACCGCCCCGTGGATTTCGCTGCTGGCGATTTCGCTGGTTTACGTCGCGATGCTGCCGTTCAGCGTCGCCTCCTACGCCCGGGTCAGGCGGCGGCGCGCCACTGGGGCTGGGCGTGCAGGGTCGGCTGCGCCCGGGGCCGCTGGCTGACCCGAACCGCGACCAGGCGCAGCTCGACCTCGGTTGCAAGCGGCGAGCGCCCGTTAAGCGCAGCAGCGATTTTGCCGCCGCTGTGGCCGAGCATCGGCAGGATCATGAAGCCGACCAGCCACAAGGCGGCGAGGAAGGCGAGGGTGGCAAACGGTGCGAGCATCGAAATTTCCCTTGTTACTGCGCCTAACTCCGCCCGATTCATTTCGTTCCGGCGGCGGTCCGGCGCAGGCTGTTGATCTCACCGATGTTCGCGTTTTGTTCTCGGCCTGTCAAGGCCCTTCCGACCAAACTTGAATCCGGCCGCCGCTTGGGCTAGGTCGCGCCCATTCCACAGACGGAGCCACTCATACCGGTGTCCTGGACGAGTTCAGGATTGCTCGGTTCCGTCGAGGCATAACCGGAAGGAGACATCCCATGGCGGCACCCGTCGTCACTATTCAGCAATTGCTCGAGGCCGGAGCGCACTTCGGCCACCAGACTCACCGTTGGAACCCGCGGATGAAGCCGTATCTGTTCGGCGACCGCAACGGGGTCCACATCATCGATCTGTCACAGACTGTGCCGCTGTTCGCGCGGGCGCTCGACTTCGTCCAGCAAAGCGTTGGCCGCGGCGGCAAGATCCTGTTCGTCGGGACCAAGCGCCAGGCCCAGGACGCGGTTGCGGCCGCGGCCGGTGCGTCGGGCCAGCATTTCGTCAACCACCGTTGGCTCGGCGGCATGCTGACCAACTGGAAGACCATTTCCAACTCGATCAAGCGCTTGAAAAGCCTTGAAGAGCAGCTCAGCGGTGACACCGCCGGCCTGACCAAGAAGGAAGTGCTGCAGCTGACCCGCGAGCGCGACAAGCTCGAAAAATCGCTTGGCGGAATCCGTGACATGGGCGGCCTGCCCGACGTCATGTTCGTGATAGATTCGAACAAGGAAGAGCTGGCGATCAAGGAAGCCAATGTGCTCGGCATCCCGGTCGTCGCGATCCTCGATTCGAACAGCGACCCGCAGGGCATCGCCTTCCCGGTTCCGGGTAATGACGACGCCAGCCGCGCTATCCGCCTCTACGCCGACGCGATTGCCGAGGCGGCCAACAGCGGCCGCGCCGGCAATGCCGCCGCCCGCGGCGA
The DNA here is from genome assembly GCA_039919095.1 of Sphingomicrobium sp. Classification (GTDB taxonomy): domain Bacteria; phylum Pseudomonadota; class Alphaproteobacteria; order Sphingomonadales; family Sphingomonadaceae; genus Sphingomicrobium. The sequence goes on from JBDSGH010000122.1 coordinate 5,894, forward strand.
GGATATCGGCGCGATGGAGCAGCCGCCGGTCGAAGCCGCGCTGGAAGCTTGATCCTGCTTCCCCTCCCGCTCGCGGGAGGGGACCGAGGGGTGGGCCTGTAAAGCAGGCTCCGGCCCCCCACATTCCCATCCCAAGCCCCTCCCGACCGCGGGAGGGAGGTAATAAGGAAAA
>JBDSGH010000123.1:0-2900 GCA_039919095.1 Sphingomicrobium sp.
ATCAGGGCCTGGAGGTAGCGGATCAGCTCGGGGTCCTTGATCAGGATGTTCGATCCCGCGACCTCCTCCTCGACCCGTTCCATCTGCTGCCACAGCCCAATCTCGTCGCGGTCGGTCGGGCGATAGCCGGGACCGATCAACGGCCGCATGTCGGCTGGATTGATCCGCGCCGAGGCGACGCCGGTAGCCAGCGATGCGGCAACCGCGCCGCCGCCAACCAGCAACGCGCGGCGATCGACCTCGAGGCGGCTCCGGCGCATCACTGCCGGTCCATCGCCTGGCGGACCTGCCAGCCGGGTTTCATCCGCCCGACCAGCCGCTCGACCAGCTGGGCCGAGCCTTCGGGCGTGCGCAGGTCGCCCATCTTGATCCCGGCGATCTGGCTGCCGGTCTGGACGACGTTGAACCACACCACTTCGCCGGTCTTGAGATCGACCAGCGAGGCATAAGCGAACTGTCCGCCGCCGCCGATATTGGGCGCGCAGAAGCCGACCACGCAGCCGGCGATCCCAAGCACCTGCAGCGCGACCCGGCCGGTCGAGACGATGTTGTCGTCGGCGTGCAGGAACAAGGCGTAGTCGAAGCCGGTCTTGCGGCCGAGCTCGACCGCTTCGCTGCCGAGCGTGTAATCGAGCCCGCGGCGCGGCTTGGTCGGCAGGTAGGCGCCGAGATATTTGTGCAGCGCGATCGAATTGCCGACCGCGCCATGGAGCCGTTCGAGGTCCGCCACCGCCTCTTCGCTAACCCCGGCCAATTCGTTGCGGTGGGCGAGGATCTGGACCTTGCCGCCGCGTGCCGCCTGCTGGCTGCGAAGCGCCGCGATGAGATTGGTGCGGGCGGCCTCGGTCCAGTCGGCGCGCGGCTCGGGCAAGCCGCCGGTCGTGACCGAATTGACCGTCACGTCGGGACGCATCACGAGCAGTCGGTAATCGCCCGCCGGCGGCGTAAACTGGAGGTCGGCATATTGGCGCGTCTGGACGCAGCCGGCGGCGCAGACGCTGAGCCCAAGTGCGAGCGCGATAGCCGAATGACGCATGCTAAGCCTCCGCGCTCCGCCAGATGCGGCCGCTCCCCGACTTCCCCACATGCCCTCGCATGCCTGAACGCCAGATTAAAGCCGTCGAAAAACGCCAGCGATTTGAAACGATTAGCGCGGAGGGCAGGCAATTCCCTGAATGCCCGTCAAGCATTTGCCGTCGATCCCCGCAGGATCGATCGCAAGCCCGAGTTGGGCGCCCAGCGTGGGCATGATGTCAATCGTTTCGATGGCCTCGCCGCGGTCGGACAGCGCCATTCCCGAGCGCCAGAACAGGATCGGCACGCGCCGGTCATAATCCCACGGGCTGCCGTGGGTGGCGACGCTTCCGGTAACATGCCCTATCGGCGTGATGTTTGGCTTGAGCATGACATAGACATCGCCCGAACGGGACGAATCGAACGAAGCGCGGGCGCGCTGGATGAGCGTCCAATTGGTCGGATTGCCTGACGGACTCGGCGTGCGCGCCAGCTGGTCCTTGCTGAACGCGGCCGCGACTTGCGGGTGCGCGCGATAGGCCGCGAGCACCGCATCGAGCGCCCGCCGGCGGTTGGCGCCGCCGACCCTAGAATCGAGGTACAAATCGCCGATTACGCCCGCATCGACCAGAATCGGTCCGGCGATCCCGGTCTGGCGGGTGACCTGCTCGCCGATCAGCTTAGGCGTCAGCGTCGGGTCGATCCGCGCGGCATCGGCCACTCCGCGCGCGCGCATCCGCTCCGGAAAGTCGAGCCCGCCATGGTCGGCGGTGAGTGCGACCGCGTAATCGATCCCGCGGCTGTCGAGATAGGCCAGGAAATCGCCGAGGTCGCGGTCGAGCGACAAGAGGTTGAGGCACATTTCCTGCCCGCCGGTGCCGTAGGTGTGGCCAACATAGTCCGTCGCGGCGAGGCCAATGCTGAGGATGTCCGGTCCGCCCGCCGCCTGGCCGAGGTTCATCTCGCGCACCAGCGACGCGGCCAGGGCAAGCGCGGCGGCGTCGGCTTCGGGGCTGCCGCGGAAGGCTGACGACTTGCCAGCCTCGCGCGCGAAGGCGCCGGCGCCGGTCGAAGGCCGGCCCTCGATCGCGAACGGTTGCGCCTTGGCCGCACAAAACGGCGGTGGCTCAAGCGCTGGCTGGGTGGTGGCGATTGCGCGCGCAATCGCGGCGTTAGCTGCGGCGACACTTGCCGGCTCTGCTGCGCCACCAAGGTCGGTGACAAAGCCCGTGCGGTCCCAGTACCAGCGCTGATCGACCGTGTGGCCGCTCATCATGACAGCTGAGCGGTCCTTTCCGGCGACCGCGACATTGCGGGTTGCGGGCCAGCGCGCTTTCATCCGGTCGCCCAGCGTCGGCACGCGCAAATGCTTGGCTGAAACGGTGTAATTGTCCGACGTGGAGCCTGAAACGGACTCGTCCCCGGCGCAGTAGATGGTCTTGTCGGCGCGCGCCGCGTCGGGATCGCCCCAGGCATTGGAAACGATCCCGGTGCGCGCCGGACGATCGCCGGTGAGAATGGTCGAATGGCCCGGGCAAGTCTCGGTCGTGGCGTGGCTTTGAAAGCCGTTGCGAAACACCGTCCCGCTCGCCAGACGGGCCAGCCCGGCAGTGAAGTGCGGGCGATATTCGTCGAACAAATCAGCCGAAAACTGGTCGACCGAGATCACGATCAGCAAGCGCGGTGGCGGCGGCGCGGGTTGAGGCGCCTGGGCCGGTGCCGCGGTGGCGAGGAAGGCAAAAACAAGGCCGATCGATGTGCGCATGATTACTCCACTGACCGTCACCCCGGACCTGATCCGGGGCCTGCCTGCCTGAGCGGACAATTGAGAAGAAGGCGGGTGCCGGGTCAAGCCCGGCATGACGGGCTTAATCCAGCTTCGCCCG
>JBDSGH010000124.1:0-2638 GCA_039919095.1 Sphingomicrobium sp.
AAACAAAACCTCTTGCACCGACGCTACATTTGTAGCATCACTACATTTGTAGCGCACAGCCAGAGGATCGACATGCTCAGCAAACTGCCACCGCGGGAACGCCAGATCGTCGACCTGCTGTACCAGCGGGGTGACCTCGCGGTGGCCGAGATCTGCGAGGCGCTGCCCGATCCGCTGAGCGGATCGGCGGTCCGCGCCATGCTCCAGCGGCTCGAGCGCAAGGGCTATGTCCACCGCCGCGATTCGGAGCGCGGCTACCTCTACAGCCCGGCGGTGGCCGACAGCGTCGCGCGCAAGTCGGCGCTGAGCGAAGTGGTCCGGGTGTTCTTCAACGGCTCGGCCGCCGGCGCCGCGACCGCGCTGCTCGGCATGTCCGACAAGCTTGGGCCTGACGACCTCAGCGAGCTCGAGCAGATCATTGCCAAGGCCCGCGCCGCGAAGGGAGAAAAGTGATGGAATGGCTACTTCCGATCGCCGCCAAGTCGTTTCTCGTCGCCGGTGCCGCGCTTCTGTTGTTGACCTTCGCGAGCAAGCGTTCGGCCGCCCAGCGCAGCTGGATTGCGCATCTTGGCCTGCTGGCGACGGTGCTGCTGCCAGTGGCGGCGATCGCGCTGCCGCCGATCGAAGTCAGGGCGCCGGCCTTTCTCGCTCCGCCCGCGACCGACATTTTGGCCGGTCCGACGATTGCGCCTGTTCCAATTGCCAAGTCGAAAGACGCGGCCAAGCTCGATATGGAGTCCGCGGCCGCCGCGGATACCTTTCCCGCCGCCGGCGGCGCGATCGAAGCGGCGCGGAACGTGGATTGGGCATTCTGGATCTATCTCGCTCCTGCCGCTCTGCTCATCCTGCTCACCGTGATTGCGCTTGGCCGGCTGGTCAGCCTGCGCAGCCGCGCCAATGTGCTGGTCGAAGCGCACTGGCTGACGGCACTGGCGCGGGCCCAGCGGCGGATGGGGTTCAAGCACGGCACCGCCTTGCTCACCAGCGACGAGCTGCCGTCGCCGATCAGCTGGGGCCTGATGCGGCCGGTGATCCTGCTCAACAGCGCCGCCGCCGAATCGCACAAGGAAGCGGAAGCGATCATCGCCCACGAGCTTGCCCACGTCGCCAACCTCGACTGGATCAAGCTCCTGCTGGCGCGGGTCACGGTCGCCTTGTTCTGGTTCAATCCCCTGGTCTGGCTGCTCGCCCGCGAAGCGCACCAATTGCGCGAGGAAGCGGCCGACGATGCGGTGCTCGGCGCCGATATCGAGGACACCGATTATGCCAATCTGCTGGTCGGGGTCGCGCGCCACGAATGCCGCGGGCTGCTGATCGGCGCGCACGGCGTCGCGCCGGGCCGCAATTCGCTGGCGCGGCGGGTCCGCCGAGTGCTCGACACCAGCCTGACCCGCGGTCCGGTCGGCCGCGCCTTTGCGCTCGGCATGTTCGCCGGCGCGAGCATGCTTGCAGCGCCGCTCGCCGCGCTGACCCTGACCAACAAACCAGCGTTGGCGACCGAACTCAAGCGCCCCGCGGCATTGGCATCGGCGAGCGAGCCGCAGGGACCCTATTATACCAGCAGCGCAGCCGCGCCTGCCCCGGCGACCGAGCCGATGGCAGCGGCGCAAGCCGCGGTCGCCGCCGCGGCGAGGGCGGTCGATGAAGTCGACCCCGCGCTCGAAGCCGAGCATGATCGCGCAGTCGAGGCGCTCGAGCGGGCCCAGGACGCGCGCGACGCCGAGCTCGACGCGATCAACGACCAGATCGACGACGCGGTCGACACCGCGCTCGAATCGAGCCGCGACGCGATTGACGGCGCTCGGATCAACGCTCGCTCGGTCCACGGCATCACGCCGCAGTTCGCCGCCGCGATCCGCGCCGCCTCCCCGCGGCTGGCGCGAGTCGGGACCGCCGACCTGGTCGCGTTCAAGATCCATGGCGTCAGCCCGGCCTATGTCCGCGACCTCGAGGCGAACGGACTGCGCGGCCTGTCCCCGGGCGAGATCACCGCCGCCGCCATCCAGGGCGTCAACGGGCAGTTCCTGCGGTCGATGACCGCGGTCGGCTTTCCGCGGCTTTCGCTGCAGGATGCGATCAGCATGCGCATCCAGGGCGTCACTCCGGACTTCATCCGCTCGCTGCAGAAGCGCGGCTACGGCAAGCTCAGCCCGCGCGAGGTGATCCGGCTCAGGATCGTCGGGCCGGGGGCGGGGCGGGTGACGAATTCGGGCCCGACCATCACGATCGAACCCGATGACGAGGGCTGACGCGCTGTTCGCCTGACTCGCTAGCCGACCAACCACTACCTGCTGTCGAGCGCCCCGCCGGGGCGCAGCGGGGAAGTCTTGCCTGGACCACCAAGGAGAAAGCCGATGCATCGCTCGCTCGCATTCCTCGCCGCAATCCTGCTCACCTGCCTCTGCATGGCGTCCGCCGGACTCGCCGCAAGGCCCGGCTCGCTGAGCTTCTCGATCGAACCGGCCGGGTCGGCTGACCGGATTCAACTCGCCCTGCGCGACCGCTCCGAGGGACGAAATAACAATTGGTCGTCGACGGTCGCATTGGCGGAATTGCGCGGGCTCGATCCGGCGCGGCTCCGCGCCGGCGGCAGCGCGCCGCTCGGTTTCGTGCTGGTCCGCGAAGCCGGCCGCTTCGA
>JBDSGH010000125.1:0-7210 GCA_039919095.1 Sphingomicrobium sp.
TGGTGGCAAAGCCCGACAGCAACAGGCCAATCGGGATCATTGAGGCGAGGATGGTGACGCCGACGATGCCGATTGGCAGGTCGCGCTCGGTCAAGGCGAGGCTGTCCTGCCCGCCCGCCCGGCGAGCACGGCTGGCGCGGATCGCGGCCGTGATTCCGGCGATGATCGGCCCGACGATCCGGAGCAGCGTCCAGATCGCCGCGACGCCCATCGTTCCGGCGCCGATGATCCGCGCCTTGGTCCGGAACGCCGAAGTGACCAGCGCCTCGAGATCGCCGGCCGAAGCCGCGATCAGGGCGGCGTCATGTCCGCTATAATGCGGGACGATGACCGCCCAGGTGATCACCATGCCGACCACCATCGCGATGCCGACCGCCATTCCGACCAAATGGCCGACCCCGATCAGGGCCATCGACAGGCTTGCCGACACCGCGCTTCCGCCGGCGCCGACCTTGAACGTGCGGGCCGCGGCGTCGGTCAGTAAGCGGGTTTTGGCGAGCAAGAAATAGCCCGCCGAAACCAGCGACGACAAAGTGATCGCCACCAGCCCGCGGCGATTTTCCTCGGCCCCGCCGACCCCGGCGCCAACCTTGAGCACTTCGGCCGCGGCCACGCCCTCGGGGTATGGCAAGTCGCTGCCGGTGACCAAAGCGCGCCGCAGCGGGACTGAATACATCACGCCGAGAATCCCGCCGAGCCCGATCACCGCAACCGATTGCCAGTAAGGAAAGCCGGTCCACCAGCCGACCATGATCAGGCCGGGCAGGACGAAGATGATCGCCGACAGGGTCCCCGCCGCCGAGGCGATGGTCTGGACGATGTTGTTTTCCTGGATGGTCGAATCGCGGAAGAATTTGAGCACCGCCATCGAAATCACGGCGGCCGGGATCGAAGTCGCGAAGGTGATCCCGAGCTTGAGCCCGAGATAGACGTTGGCGGCGGTGAACAGCAAAGTGAGCAGCGCCCCAAGGATGATCCCGCGCAGCGTCAGTTCCTTGAGCAAGGCGCTCGCTTTTCCGTCAGATGCCATTGCCCGTTTCCTTGCCTTAGAGATCGACGCAGTCCGCGGCCGGAACCGGGCTCGAGTGACGGCGGACGACCCGCCAGCGACCATCGTCGAACACCCAGACGTCGGTCAGCAGCACGCAGTCCTCGATCTCGCGGCCGAGGTATTTGACACACCATTTGGCCTGGACCGTCCCGACCATGACCTGGTCGAGCACCACCGCGTCGCGCACCTCGAGTTCGATCCGGACCAGTTCGCGCCGCTGGATCGCATCGAGCCACTCCTCGCGGTTCATCGTGAACGGGCCGGTCGAGCGGGTGCCGATCAACACGAACAGCGGATGAATCAGCAAGCGCAGCTGGTCCATGTCCTTGGCGCACAGCGCATCGCGCCAGTGGCGCTCGACCGCTTCGATCAGCTCGCGGGTCCTATCGGCCACGCATCAACCCTTGTGTGCAGACCATTTCAGGCTCTCCGCCCGGTGATGAATCCGGGAAACTCGCGTAGCCACTCGTTAGCGATTTCTGCCCGACCGAGCTGACGCCAACCGCTCACCGTCATAAAGTGCATTTCCTATGGTGTCAGGGTTGATCCTGACTGCTACGCTGGTCACTCGTATCCATTGGGTTCACGTATGGATAGGGGGGTCTGGGACATGTCCGACAACAAGCCGGCCGAAGAAGCTGACGTCACCAAAGAATGGCGTGCGACACACGGCCAGGAGTCTGCCGCCAAGCGCCTGCGGATTTTCGCCGCGCTGTCGTGGATTGTCGCGATCGGAACCGAGGTCGCGGGCATCGTCCTGCTCCGCCAGCACAAGTTCGACCACGGCAATTTGCCGCTATTGATCGGTCTGCTGGTGGTGATCGCGGTCTTCGCCATTGCCGGCAGCCTGATGTGGAAGGCGGCCAACAAGCACGATCCTGCGAGCAAGGCCGACACGGTCAAATTCTTCGTCCAGAATCAGCTCGGCGCGATCATCACCGTGCTCGCCTTCCTGCCGCTAATTGTCCTGATCTTCATGGACAAGGACATGGACCCCAAGAACAAGAAGATCGCCGGCGGCATCGGTGTCGTCCTGGCCGCACTGGCGACGGTGATCGGGGTCGACTTCAACCCGCCCTCGACCGAGCAATATACCCAGGACATGAACCAGTGCGCCGACCAGATCAAAGCCAGTCAGCCGACCACCGCCTGTTCGCCCGAAGTCGCCGCGCAAGCCCAGGACATCGCGCGGGATTCCAATGCGGTGGCGGAGGCGACCAAGGACGCCGCGCACCCCGCGGGCCAGGACGTGGTTTACTGGATCGCTCCGGAGAATGGCGCCAAGAAGGCTTCGACGCCGCACGTCTTCCACATCTGCCAGGCGGTCAGCCCGATGCGCGGCAAGACCGTCAATCACGGCTCGGTGACCGAGGCCTACGCCGAGAACGCGACCCGCATCACCAAGCAGATTCCGATGGAGCAGAAGCAGTGCGGGTTCGCCAGCTCGACGCCCGATAACGGCGCCGCCACGCCCGCCGGATAATCAACAGCATGCCGCTGGCGCTTGAGAACAAGCGCCAGCGGCGGCTTTCGAAATGGCTGACGGACGGCCGCGGTTTAGCGAGCGGCGATGTCGATCCCGACGAACGCTTCGGGACCCGGACCACGCTTGACCAGCAGCAGCACGCTGGTCCGGCCAGCCTTGCGCGCGGCATCGACCGCGGCCGTGACCTGCGCCGGGGTGGTGACCGCCTGGCGATTGATCGACATGATCAAGTCGCCGCGCTGAAGGCCTTCTTCGGCGGCGTCGCCCGCCGGGTCGACCGCGGTGACGATTACGCCGCGGGCAGTTGCCGGCAGCCGCGCCGCTCGCGCCAGATCCGGCGTCAGCGGTTGCAGCGACAGCCCGAGCGCCTGGTGCGGCGTGACCGTGGCTGATCCGTCGGCCACGGCATCGTCGCCCTGGCCGCCACCGGTGAGCGCCGCCAATTGGTCTTCGGTCGGCCGCTGAGCGACCGTCGCGGTGACCCGAATCGGCCGACCGTCACGAATGATCTCGATCGGAATCTTGGTTCCGACCGCATTGTTGGCGATCAGGTAGGACGCGGTCTGGTCGGGCGTGACCGGCTGGCCGTTGACCCGCACGACGACGTCGCCCGCCTGGATTCCAGCGCGCGCGGCGGCTTCATTCGGCTGGACCCAGCGGACGATCTCGCCGCTGTCCTTGGGCAGGCCGAGGGTCGGCGCGATATTCTCGTCGAGTGGCTGCAGGCTGATGCCGAGGTAGCCGCGCTGCGGACGCTGGCCGCGGCGCAGCGAATCGATCACCGGCTTGGCAAGCTCGGCCGGGATGGCGAGGCCGATTCCGACCGACGCGCCGGTGGGCGAGATCAGCGCCGAATTGATGCCGATGACGTTGCCGCCAAGATCGAACATCGGGCCGCCCGAATTGCCCATGTTAATGCTGGCGTCGGTCTGGATGTAGCGGTCGTAGGCGCCGACCCCGGTGATCCCGCGGTGAAGCGCCGAGATGATGCCGGCGGTGACCGTTCCGCCGAGGCCGTAGGGATTGCCGATCGCGATTACCCAGTCGCCGACCCGGCTGCGCGTGCTGTCGCCGAAATTGACGAACGGCAGGTTGGACGCCTCGATCTTGAGCAAGGCGAGGTCCGAGGTCTGGTCGCGGCCGACGATCCGCGCGGTATATTCCTTGCGGTTGGTCAGGGTCACGGTGACGGTATCGACCGTGCCGGTGCCGTTGGCGCCGGCGATCAGATGGTTGTTGGTAACGACATAGCCGTCGGGCGAAATAATGAACCCCGACCCGAGCGAGCCCGATTCGCGGGTGCGCGGCTGAGCCCCGCCCTGCCCGCCACCCGGAGCGCCGCCCTGGGGACCGGCCTGCGGACCTTCGGGCCCGCCGAAGCGGCGGAAGAATTCCTCGAACGGGTCAGCCTGGCTCCGCACCGGGACCCGCTGCTTGGTCGAGATGTTGACCACCGCCGGCTGCAGCCGCGCCGAAAGGTCGGCGAACGAAATGGGTGCGCCGGGGCGCGGCGCCATCGCCGAGGGGGCGTTCTGGGCGACTTGCGCGCCAACCGGTCCGCTGGCGATCGAGAAGGCGGTCCCTCCCAGCAGAAGGGCCATGGTGACCCCATAGGCGTAGCGCACTTTTCCGGACTCCTTCGAACTCATCGATACTCCATGACTTATCTGGCGGACGCAAAGCTTATGTCGACGGCTTAATCTAAACGCGCCTTAATCCGGATTGAACGAAAACGCGCCAGCCGGCATTTCGGCCATGGCACGGCTTTCATCGCGCCCGTCCAGTGAATTCCTTCAAATAGTCGTTTTGCGGCGACAAGATGATGGTTGTCGGTGCCGGCCGCTCGGCGCCGTCACCGATGAAGGTGGTCTGGTAGGACTGCATCGCGCGATAGAAATCGTAGAAGCCGGGGTCCTTGCCGAAACTTGCGGCATAGGTCTTGGCGGCTTCGGCATCGGCTTCGGCGCGGATAATCTGAGCCTGCTTGGCGCCCTGGGCGCGGATCGAGCGCGCTTCCTGGAGCCGCGCGGTGCGCATCCGGTCGTAGGCCGACTGGAGCGGCGTGCCATCGGGCAGATCGGCCTTCTTGATGCGCACGTCGATGATCTCGGCACCGTACTGGCGCGCGACCCGGTCGAGTCCGCGCCGGACATTTTCCATCACACCCTGCCGTTCGGGCGAGAGCAAGGCAGCGAACGGCCGCTTGCCCAGCTCGTTGCGCAATTCTGAGCCGAGGATCGGCCGCAGCGCCTCGCTCACCCGGTCCTCGGTTCGCGCGCGGATGTACATCCGCAGCGGGTTGGTGATTCGGTAGCGGGCGAAGGCGTCGACTTCGAGCCGCAGCTGGTCGGTCGACAGCACCTGTTGCCGTTCCATGTCGACATCGAGAACGCGCTTGTCGATCCACTGGATATTTTCGACGAACGGGATCCGCCACGACAGGCCGGCTCCGGGTCCGCCGATCAGATGGTTGGGCTTGTACTGATTGAGGATCCGCACCGGCTTGCCGAAGCGGACGACCACCGCCTGCTTGGTTTCCGGAACGATCGGGAAGCTGCTGATCATGACGAACAGCAGCATCAGGGCGAGGAAGCCTGTCAGCAACGGTCGGCGGCGGACGAGTTCAATCACTGGGCCGGCTCCCGCGGTGGCGCTTTCTTGATGTCGGGCAGCGCCAGATAGGGCACAACCCCGGGGGCCTCGACGATCGTCTTGTCGACGTTCGACAGCACCCGCTCCATGGTCTCGTAATACATCCGGCGGCGGGTAACGTCGGGCGACAGGCGGTATTGCGCGTAGACCTTGTCGAACGCGGTCGCCTCGCCCTGCGCCTTGGCGGTCAGCTGGAGCGCGTAGGCGCGCGCCTGGTTGATGTAGGACTGGGCTTCCTGCTGGGCGGCCGAAACCTCCTTGAAGGCGTCGTTGACCGCCGCCGGCGGATCGGCCTGCTTGATCGCGATGCCCTGGATTCGAACGCCCGCATGATAATTGTTGAGCACCCGCTGCATCACGTCCTGGACGCGGGTTTCGATGTCGCCGCGGCCTTCACCGATTGTGTCGTTGAGGCTGAAGCCGCTGACCACCGCGCGCATCGCGCTTTCGCCGACCTGGCGAATGGTCTCGTCGGGCTGGGCGAGCTCGAACAGATAAAGCTCGGGATCGCGGATGTTCCAGCGCACCGAGTAGGCGATGTCGACGATGTTCTGGTCACCGGTCAGCATCAGCGTTTCTTCGCCGGTCGTGCCAAGGTCGATCGCGCGGATGTTCTCGACGTCGATCTTGCGCACCTTGTCGATCGGCACCGGCAGGGTCAGGCCGATGCCCGGGCCCAAGGTATGGCTATAGCGACCGAAGCGAGTGACCACGCCGCGCTCTTCCGGGGCAATCCGGTGAACGGTCGTCAGCAGCAGCCACAGCAGCCCGAGCGCAACCCCGGCCCAGATGAAGATCGAGCGGTCGGGCCCGCCGGAAAATCCGCTTCCGCCGCTGCCGAAGCGCGCCTTGCTGCGGCGGAGGAAGTCCTCGAACGAAACCGGGCTTCCGGATGGCGCATTGACAGGGCGCCGGCCGCGCTTGGGCGGGTCGCCCCATGGACCGCCGCTATCACCGTCGGACGACGGCGAATCATGGCCGTCGTCACCCGTCGGGCCCCACGGCCCCTTATTGTCAGCGAACAGGCCGGCGGCGCGTGCGCCCAGCCCCGATAAGATGCTCATGGCCTTACTATAGGTAGCGTCGACGGCGAAAAACAGTGGCAAGCGTAGGCCGAGCACCTATGTCGCCGCGATGGCCGACCCCGATGATCCGCTGAGCAGCCTCGACGCGCTTCCCGACGCGGCCCGAATCCGCTCGCGCAAGCTGGTCAAGACGATCGCTTCACTGGTGGTCGACGCGACCGGACTCGACGAAGCCGAGCGCACCGCGCTCGAGCGCGACCTGCGCGCCGCCGCGCTGGCGCTGCCCGAAGTGACCGAAGCGCGGGTGGCGATGACCGCCAGCAAGCCCGGCCGCAAGGTGATCGCGATCGCCAGCGGCAAGGGCGGCGTGGGCAAATCGACGATCGCCGCCAACCTCGCCATCGCGCTCGCCCGCACCGGCAAGAGAGTCGGGCTGATCGACGCCGACATCTACGGCCCGTCGCAACCCAAATTGCTCGGCAGCGACCAAAAGCCGAGCGCCGAAGACGATCGCCTGATCCCGGTCGCCGCGCACGGCCTGCATTTCCTGTCGCTCGGGCAATTGGTTTCGGCCGGCCATGCGCTGGCGTGGCGCGGGCCGATGGCGACCGGGGCGCTGGCGCGCTTGCTCGACGCCGACTGGGGCGATGCCGAATTCCTGCTGGTCGACCTGCCGCCCGGGACCGGCGACGTCCAATTGTCACTGATCCAGCGCGCGATGCCCGATGGCGCGCTGATCGTCTCGACCCCGCAGGACCTGTCGCTGATCGACGCGACCCGGGCGATCGACCTGTTCCGCAAGACCAAGGTGCCGGTGCTCGGGATGGTCGAGAATATGGCCGGCTACGTCTGCCCGCATTGCGGCCTATCGTCCGATCCGTTCGGCAGCGGCGGGGCGGAAACCGCGGCGAGCGATCTTGGGATCGCCTTCCTCGGGCGACTGCCGCTGTCGCTGGCGCTGCGCACCGCATCCGACGCCGGCACGCCGCCGGCCGC
>JBDSGH010000126.1:0-4098 GCA_039919095.1 Sphingomicrobium sp.
GGGTCGGTGCTGAGCAAGGAAGAACAGAAGACGCTGGTCGAAGTGGCCGAGCCGGTCGCGCGCGCAATCCGCAATGTGATCAAGCGCGAGCGGCGCGAGCACGAAGTCGCCGCCACCATCGCGCTCCACGAGGGGCGCATTGCCGAGCTCGAAGCCAAGCTCGCCCAAGGCGCCGCCAAGCCCCGGCCCGCCCGCACACCGAAGCGCGCCTGAGCGGGCCCTTCAACGTCAATTAATTGACCCGATTCAAATAGAAGCATAATTTGCCGGGACGCGGCCTTGGGGGGAGTCACAGAGACATGCGTATCTTGCTCATCGCGGCATTGTTGAGCGGGCCGGCCGCGACCGTCCTGCCATTCGAAGCGTCCGCGGCAATCGCCGCGCCGGCCACGACGCGCTGCACCGACACGCCCGAGAAGAAAGCCAAACGGTCGCTGTTCGGCGGAATCGCCAGCGGCATGCTCGGCGGGTTTCTCGGCGGGTCGGCCGTTGGCAACATGGCGATCGTCGCTTTGCCCGCCGCCGAATTGCTGTCCGATGCGATCATGAAGCTGCTCGACTGCAAGGAACAGCAGCAGGCGGCCAAGGCCACCGACGATGCGTTGCGCGGCGGCGTCGGGACCGAAGTCGCGTGGACCAGCGAGAGCCGTGCCAACGTCTCGGGCGTATCCAAGGTCACCGCTGCCGAACAGCTCGCCGACGGCGGCCAGTGCATGACCGTCACCGACATCGTGATTGTCGACGGCGAGGAGACCACGGTGCCCAAGCGCATGTGCCGTTCCAAGGGCGGTTCCGGCTACGCTCGAGCGTGACCTGATGCGGCATTTGCTGAAAGCGGCGACTGCTCTGTCCGTGCTGCTGAGCACGGCCGGTGGTGCAGCCACCGACGCCAGCAACCCGACTTGCCCGACCGACCTCAACTGGTCGACCTATCGCCCGATGCGCTTCACCTTTGAGCGTTCGGTCGACCGCCGCGTGCTGCGCGCGGAAGGTGCGATCGACGAGGATACGCCGGCCCGGCTCGAAGCGGCGCTGGCCGCCAATGCACCGGTCGACGAGATCTGGATCCGCTCGCCCGGCGGCCATGCGCGCGCCGGCAACGAGGCCGGCCGACTGATCCGCAAGGCTGGCATCCCGACCCGCATCCCGGCTGGCTGGGCGTGCTTTTCGGCGTGCAATTTCATGTTCATGGGCGGACCCATCCGCTTCGTTGACAAGGATGGCCTGTTCGTCGTCCACATGTTCACCCATCTCGGCGACAAGGACGCGATCCGCGCCGAGATTGCCCAGGGGGCCGACAACACGATCGGCCTGATCGGCGACGTCGAACAGGATTCGGCGATGCTCGCCAGCGAGGACAATGACTTCCTCATCCGCATGGGCGTGTCGCGCAAGCTGCTGACCGACGTCATGTACAAGCAGAAAGCGGTCGCGGGCGATGGCGACAAGTCCACTCGCCGCTGCCTCACCCAGGTCGAGGCGATGCGCTACAACGTCGCCAACGCCGAATGAGCCCGTGGCGCAACGGAGGTCGATCATGACAATGCACAAGCTGGCGTGGATGGCTCTGGCGGGCGCGGCGATCTTGGTGTCGATTAGCTCTGCGACGGTGGCCAAAGTGCTGGTGGTGCGCTCGCTCGGCCCCTCCGCGAAAGCCTATCCGCCGGGGAAGGCGCTGGCGGACACTTCGAGCATCAAGCTCAACAGCGGCGATTCCGTCACTTTGCTTGGGCCGAGCACCTCGCGCACCTTGCGGGGGCCGGGAACCTTTAGCGCCAGCACCACCGACCGCTCGTCGCTGGCCAGCGCGGCCGGCCGCCGCTCGCGCTTTGGAGCGATGCGCTCGGGCGAGATCACGACCAAGCCCGGCTTGTGGGACGTCGACGTCACCCAGAGCGGCAAAATGTGCATCGCCGAACCGGCCAAGCTCAAGCTGTGGCGGCCCAACGCCGACACTCCGGCGACGCTCAGCGTCAGCGGTGGCCCGAGCCCGCAGTCGATTGCCTTCGCCGAAGGCCACGCGACGGTGCCGTGGCCGGCCGAGCTGCCGGTCGCCGATGGCGGCCAGTATCAGCTGCAATGGGCCGGTGGCGGCGACCGCAACACGGTCAGCTTCGTGATGGTCAAGGCCCCTTCGGGCGACCTTGTCGACGCCGCCCAATTGCTGATCGACAAGGGCTGCCAGAATCAGCTCGACCTGTTGATCTCAAGCGCGGACAAGGGCGAATAGCCTAGCCGACGACACCGCTGGCTTGCAGGCGGCTCACCTCGTCCGAGTTCAATCCCAATTCCTGCAGCACATCGCCCGTATGTTCACCCAGCCCCGGCGGCGGCAACTCCGAATCGGCGCGACCGCCGTCGATCCGCACCGGCGAGCCGACCAGCGGCACGCCGCCGATCGTCCGGACCATCGCCCGGTGCTGCGCCTGGACGTCCGCCAGCGCCTGCGAAATGCGGTTGATCGGACCGGCCGGGATGCCCGCCGCGTCGAGCTGCTCGAACCACTCGGCGGCGGACCGCTGGGCAATGCACCCGGCCACCAGACGGACGATCTCGGCGCGGTTGGCGACCCGGGCGCCGTTGGTCTTGAAGCGCTCGTCATCGGCCCATTCGAGATGGCCGCACAGCGCCGCCAGCCGCGCGAACTGGCGGTCGTTGCCGATCGCGATGATGATCGGCTGGTCGGTCGCCTGGAACGGCTGGTAGGGCACGATATTTGGGTGAGTATTGCCCTGCCGCGGCGGGTCCTTGCCCGACACCAAAGCATTGGACGCCTGGTTGGCGAGCATCGCAAGCTGAACGTCGAACAGTGCCATGTCGACGTGCGCCCCGTCGCCGGTCCGGTCGCGCCGGTGTAGCGCGGCGAGGATCGCGGTGCAGGCGTAGAGGCCGGTGAACAAATCGACCACCGCGACCCCGACCCGCATCGGTCCGCCGCCGGGCGCTCCGTCGGGTTCGCCGGTGATGCTCATCAGCCCGCCCATGCCCTGGACGATATAATCATATCCGGCGCGCTCGGCGTAGGGCCCGTCCTGGCCAAAGCCGGTGATTGAGGCGACGATCAGCTTGGGATTGGCGGCGCGCAGCGAGTCCGCGTCGAGTCCGAATTTGCGCAAGGCGCCGACCTTGAAATTCTCGACCACGACGTCGCATTCCAGCGCCAGCCGGCGGACCAGCGCAGCCCCTTCCGCGGTCGCGAAATCGATCGCCGCCGAGCGCTTGCCGCGGTTGGCGGCGAGGAAATACGCGGCGACCCGTTGTTCCCCTTCGCCGTGCCACGGCGGGCCCCAGTGACGGGTGTCGTCGCCGAGCCCGGGCCGCTCGACCTTGATCACGTCGGCACCGAGGTCGCCGAGCAGTTGGGTGCACCACGGCCCAGCCAGCACGCGCGACAGGTCGAGCACGCGCAATCCTGCCAGCGGTGCGCTCAACGGCGCTTCCACGGCTTGCGGTCGGCGAGCACCGCGCGCGCCGCATTGTGGCCCGGCGCGCCGGTCACTCCGCCGCCCGGGTGCGCGCCCGATCCGCACAGATAGAGGCCCTTGAGCGGCATCCGGTAATCGGCGTGGCCGATCAGCGGCCGCGCGCTGAACAATTGGTCGAGGTCCATCTTGCCGTGGAAGATGTCGCCGCCGATCAGGCCAAAGCGGCGCTCGAGGTCGAGCGGCGAATGGATCTGGCGACCGAGCACCGACTTGGCAAAGCCCGGAGCATGGCTGTCGACCGTGGCGATGACCGCGTCGGCTGCTTTCTCACGCTCATTGTCCCAGCTCCGACCAGGGCCGAGGTCGAAGCGAAAATGCTGGCAGAACAGGCTCGCGACATGCTTGCCCTTCGGCGCCAGGCTGGGGTCGAGGGTCGACGGGATGAGCATCTCGATGATCGGCTGCTTGGACCACCCGTCGCGCTTGGCGTCGACATAGGCGCGGTCCATGTAATCGAGGCTAGGCGCCATGATGATCCCGGCGGTCAGATGGTTGCCCTTCTTGGGCAGCACGGTGAATTTGGGCAGCTCGGCCAGCGCCACGTTCATTCGGAAGGTCGCGCTCTCGCATTTCCAATTGGCCATCCGCCGCTCGATGTCGGGCTCGACCGCGC
>JBDSGH010000127.1:0-8521 GCA_039919095.1 Sphingomicrobium sp.
GACGTTGCGCAGCGCGACCAGATTGCCGGCATATTGGCGCTGTTCGAACAAGTAGCGGGTATCATTGTCGTCGATCATCCCGATCGACACCTTGACCCCGGCGGCGGCCATCCGCCCGACGTTGGACTGGGTCGCGGCGAGCTGCTCGAACGAGGCCGGCAGATCGTTGACCGCCGAGGCGATCACCGGAATGTGGGCGGAGGCGATGCGGTCGGCGACGGTCCACCCTTCGCTCGCCCCGACCAGCACCAGCTTGAGCGACGGGAATTCACGGCGCAGGCCGATCACGGCGAGGATGTCGCTGGCGCGCTCGACGTGGACCAGCAGATACTGCCGGCCCTGCAGCACCGGGACCAGAGCGGCGGCGTCGAAGCGGGTCAGCAACACATCGTCGCTGCGCCGCGCAGCCGGGCCGTAGAGCCGCGATTCGTTGGGATTGCTGATCACTGGCCGGTCCCGCTCGTCGGGCGCAGTGGCCGAGCCACCGGCGATTGGCTGGGCGTAGCGCTTGAGCTCCGACGCCTCGCGCAGCGCGTTGCGGAAAAGGACGTGGGCCGACGCGCGCGAGCCGCCGGCGGTGGCGGCGCCGGATTCGCCCAGTTCGACGAACTGGAAGCGGCGCGCGGCGGTGATCGGGTCCATGTCGGCGCCGGTGTCGATGACCGCGCCCTGACCGGCGAAAATGCTCCGCCCGGTGCCCGGCGCCACAATCGCTCGGGTGACGCCGTCGGCGCGGTTGACGGCGATGGTCGAAGCCAAGGGGTTGATCGCCGGGACGACGTCGATCGCGGCGCTGAACGGGCCGTTGGCGCTGACGTCCTCCGACCCTTCGGCCGACAAGTCGACTTCGCTCAGGCCGAGCCGCGAGAAGCCGGCGACGATCCCCGGAGTGACCCATTTGCCGGTGGCGTCGATCACGGTTGCGCCGGCGGGCACGCGGACCGCGGGCCCGGCGGCGACGACCCGCCCGTTGCGGATCACGACCGTGCCGGCCATCGGCTCGCCGCCATCGCCGCGGGCAATTGTCCCGCCGGTGATTGCGATAGTCTCGGCCGCGGCCGGCGCGGCCAGCGCCAACGTCATCCCGGCGAAGGCCGGGATCCATGATCGCAGGCGCTTGAAAGCTCGCACCGCGGTGCTGGTAGATCCCGGGTCAAGTCCGGGATGACGGCTTGGAGAGACCGTCACTTGGTGTCCCCTTCGCCTGGCTGGCCGAGCTCGAAATCGCTCACCGGGCGGCGCTTGGGGTCGTTGGCGTCGTACATCAGAGCGCCGTCGATCCACACCCGTTCGGGCCGGGCGTAAACGCTGAAAGGGTCGGCGTTCCACAGCACCACATCGGCCATCTTGCCCGGCTTGAGGCTGCCGGTCTTGTCAAAGATGCCGAGCGCCTTGGCGGGGTTGGCGCTGAGCCAGGTCCAGGCCACTTCTTCGCTGATGTTGATCCCGGCGCGGCGGCCGTCGGCGAGCGCCTTGGCGGCTTCCTGGTTCAAGCGCTGGATGCCGTTGGGATCGTCCGAGTGGACGATTGCGCAGGCGCCGGCGTGGTGGACGAACGGGATGTTCTCCTTGATCCCGTCATAGCTTTCCATCTTGAAGCCGTACCAGTCGGCCCACATCGCCGAGCAGATCCCTTCCTTGGCCAGCAAGTCGGCGATCTTGTAGCTTTCGACGGCGTGGTGGAAGGCGGTGATCTTGTAGCCGAACTCGTGCGCCATATCGATCATGATCGCCATTTCGTCGGCGCGATAGCAGTGGTTGTGAACCAGGATCTGACCCGCCAGGACGCCGCGCAGCGTGTCCATTGCGAGGTCGCGCTCGGGCATTTCGCCGCCGTTCTTCTCATATTTGTCCCACTTGCGCTTGTACGCCTGGGCTTTGAGCCAGACGCCGCGGGCGTAAGCGATGTTGCCCATCCGGGTCTGCGGCATGTTGCCCTTCGAGCCGTAGACCCGCTTGGGATTTTCGCCGCACGCCATCTTGAGGCCGTACGGCGCGCCCGGGAACTTCATCCCCTGAACGGTGCGCGCGGGGACGTTCTTGAGCACCACAGAGCGGCCGCCGAACAGATTGGCCGAGCCGGGCAGCACCTGGAGCGCGGTGATGCCGCCATTGGCCAGCGCGCGCGAGAAGCCCGGATCCTGCGGCCACACGCTGTGCTCGGCCCACACTTCGGGCCGCGACGGCGAGGTCGCTTCATTGCCGTCGGACAGCGATTCCACGCCGGGCGACGGGTAATCGCCGAGGTGGCTGTGGACGTCGATGATCCCCGGGGTGACGAACTTGCCGGCGCCGTCGACCACCACCGCCCCGGCCGGCGCTTCGAGTTCGGCGCCGCCGATTGCCTGGATCAGGCCGTCGGCGAGGATCACGGTGCCGCCGCTGATCCGCCCGCCGTCGCCGTCGAACACGGTGGCGCCGCGGATCACGGTCATTGTGCTCGGGTAGCGCACATAGGTCGAGGGATAGGGGTCCTGGTTGATCGGGATGGCGGCGGCCCGCGGCGGCGGCGTTGTCGCGCACGCCGTCAGCCCGAGCGCCGCCAAGAAGAACGCGGCGCCAAGCCTATTTGACACCGTGCATCCACCTCTTGAGCGGCCAGGAGAGCAGGAACAGCAACACGCCCGCGCCGATCGCCACCCAGGCAATCGTCGTGAACGTCGCAAGATAGGTATTGAGGCTGACCTTGAGGTTGGTCACTTGTCCGCCAACGGTCTCGACGCTGGCGAACTGCGCCACCACTCCGGCGACATATTGTGCGACCGAAATCGACAGGAACCAGACACCCATCATCATCCCGACGATGCGCGCGATGGATAGCTTGGTGATCATGCTCAGTCCCACCGGCGAAATGCACAGCTCGGCGATCGAATGGATCACATAGAGCCCTGCGAGCCACCACAGGCCGACCTTGAAATCGGGTCCCGCGAACTTCGCTCCGAACACCAGGAACAGGAAGCCCGCGCCGACGCCGACGAGGGCCAGCGCAAACTTGATCGGGATCGACGGCTCGAGGTTGCGCCTGGCAAGCACACCCCACAGGATGCTCATCAGCGGCGCCAGGACGACGATCGCGATCGGGTTGAAGTTCTGCGTCTGCGGCGCCGAGATTTCGAACAGTCCGAATACGCTGCGGTCGGTGTTGCGGTCGGCGAACAGGGTCAGCGACGATCCCGCTTGCTCGAACAGAGTCCAGAAAACGACGTTGAAAATGATCAGCACCATCGCCGCCACCATCATCTGGAATTCCTGGCGGGAGCCCTTGGCCCACGACCAGGCAAGGATTGCGGGAACGCCGATCAGGAACGTCCCGAACAGCAGTTTGCCCATTAGCGACAGCGACATGATGTAGCCGACGAAGCCCGATCCGGGCTCGGGTTCAGGCGAGTTCATCAGGTTCATGAACAGAAACACAAAGACCGGGATGGCGAGCAGCGCGAGAATATAGATGATGAGCGCCTTGTCGCCGCCTTCGCGTTTCGGCGTTTCGCCAAAACCATCGAGCCGGCCGCCGTCGAACTGCATCAGCAGATAACTGGTAATCATGCCGAAGCCGGCCAGCGAGAAACCGGCCCACCAGCCGAGCCAGTCGGCCAGGATCGGGCAGAAGAATTGGCCGAGGATCGAGCCCAGGTTGATGCCCATGTAAAAGATCGTGAAACCGGCGTCGCGGCGGCGGTCGGTTTGGTCGTAAAGCGCGCCCACCATCGTCGAGATGTTGGGCTTGAAGAAACCGTTGCCGACCGAGATGGTCGACAATGCGATCAGCAGGATCATAATCAGCAGCGGACTCTTCTCGCTCTCGTCCTGCATTCCGCCTTTGGGCACGGTTCGGGCGACACTGCCGTCCGCGGCGAGCAGGCTGATGCTACCGTCATCATTGCCCTGGACTTTCAGGCGTTCGCCGGCCGGCTGGACAATGAAGCGCGCTTCATCGGCAGCGCTGCTCGGGCGGTCGCGGAAATTGTCGATTTGAACTTCGTAGCGATGGCCGTCGATGACCGCGTACGGCTTCGACGGCTGTCCGCCGAACGCCAAGGTCAGATAGCCGATAGCCATCAGGATCGCGCCGAATTTCACCGAGCGCTTGGAGCCGAGATACTGGTCGGCGATGAAGCCGCCGATCAACGGCGTGAGGTAAACGAGCGCGGTATAGCCGCCGTAAAGGCCGGTCGCCGCATGGTCGCCGAGCACGAAATGCTTGGTCAGATAGAGCGTCAGCAGCGCCCGCATGCCGTAATAGCCGAACCGTTCCCACATCTCGGTCGTGAACAGCCGCGCGAGCTGTCGGGGATGGCCGAACCAGCCAGTCTTGTCGGCCGGATTCTCGTGACTGATGTCGGGTTCGGCCGGATTATCGGCGGTCGGTGTGTCGACCATGCGCAGTCGCTCCCCTGGGAAAAATTGTGGCCATCGGCTGGAGCGCGAGGCCTGTGCGGTTCGGGCGCGGACGATAACGGCAAATGCCCGGGTGTAAAGTTGGCCGGAGCGGCGTTAGGGCGATTGCCATGCTCAACGACCCCACCACCGCCCTGTCGCTGCTCGAGACCCGCCGCTCGGCCAAACCGCGCGACCTGGTCGGGCCCGGCCCGTCCGCCGATCAGCTGGCGCGCATCCTGACCATCGCCGCGCGCATCCCCGACCATGGCAAACTCAGCCCGTGGCGCTTCGTCACGGTCGCCGACGACCAGCGCGACGCGTTGGCCGTTCTACTCCACGAGGCGCTCGACGACCAAGGCGAAGCCGGCCCTGCGCACCATGAGAAAGCGGAGCAATTCGCGCATAACGCCGGCGCACTGGTGGTGCTGGTCGCGGCGCCGGTCGCAAACCACAAGATCCCGGTTTGGGAACAGGAACTGTCGTGCGGCGCGGCCGGCATGGCCCTGCTGCTCGGCGCCCATGCGCTCGGCTTCGTTGCGGGCTGGGTGACCGGCTGGCAGGCCTATTCGGAGGGGGTCCGGGCGGCATTTTGCGGCCCCGGAGAGCGCATCGCCGGGTTCATCTTCATCGGCCACCCGGGCAATGAACTGGTCGAGCGCCCGCGCCCGCCGCTCGAGGCGATTTCGCACGCGTGGGCGGCGCCCGGCGGAGGCCTTCTGCCTTGACGAAATTGCGCGCTGGTGTATTATAACAGCATGACGCTTGGTTCGCAGCACGAAAAACCCGTTTACGTCCGCCTCCGCGAGACCATCGCCGACTCGATCCTCGCCGGCCGCTATGCCGACGGCGATCCCCTGCCCTCGGTCCGCGCCTTCGCCAGCGCACAGTCGGCCAACCCGCTGACCGTGGCCAAGGCTTATCAGGGCTTTCAGGACGAAGGGCTGATCACGGTCAAGCGCGGGGTCGGCATGTTCGTCGCGGCCGGCGCCAGCGCACGCTTGCGCGAAAGCGAGCGCAGCCGCTTCGTCAAGGACGAGTGGCCGGCGGTGCGCGAGCGGATGAAGCGGCTCGGCATCGACCCCGCAAGCCTGATCGCCAAAGAAACCGCTTAGTATTCCTGCGCCGGTGGGAATCCAGTAGCGCTTTACCGCATGACCGAGGTTGTGCCGTTCAGCGCTGACGCGATTGCCAAGGCGGCGACGCTGGTTCTCAGCGGCGAGCCGGTCGGGATCGCGACCGAGACCGTCTACGGCCTCGCCGCCGACGCCACCAATCCCGCCGCGGTCGCCCGCATTTACCAGGCCAAGGGCCGCCCGAGCTTCAACCCTTTGATCGTGCACGTCCCCGACCTCGCCGCGGCCGAGGCGATCGGCGTGTTCAGCGCGCCGGCGCTGGAGCTCGCTCGCCAGCATTGGCCGGGGCCGCTGACGCTGGTCGTGCCGCTCAAGCCCGGTGCCGGCATCGCCGCGCTGGTCACCGCCGGCCTGCCGACGATCGCGCTGCGCGTGCCGGGCCATCGCGCGATGCAGGCCCTGCTGCGGGCAACCGGGCGGCCGCTCGCTGCGCCGTCGGCCAATGCTAGCGGTTCGATCAGCCCGACCCGCGCCGCCCATGTCCTCGCCAGCCTCGCCGGCAAGGTCACCCTGATCATTGACGACGGACCGTGTCAGCGGGGCATCGAATCGACCATCGTCGCTGCTACCGGTGGGCCGCTGCGCCTGCTCCGGCCGGGGCCGATCGCGGTCGATGCCGCCGGGTCAGCGAGCGGAGCGATCGAAGCGCCCGGGCAATTGGCCGGCCATTACGCGCCGTCCAAGCCGCTGCGGACCGACGCCAGCCACGCCGACGGCGACGAATATCTGATCGGGTTCGGAGCGGTTGCGGGTGACGACAGCCTGAGCCAGTCGGGCGACCTGGTTGAAGCCGCGCAGCGCTTGTTCGGCCTGCTCCACCAGGCCGACGCCTCGCCGAAATCGCGGATCGCGGTTGCGCCGGTGCCCGACGACGGCCTCGGCGCGGCGATCAACGACCGCCTGCGCCGGGCTTCGGGATCACGCGACTAGCAGCCGACTCTACGAAGGCTGGACGGCCGGCTCCTTGAGCTTGGCCTGGAAGCTCTTGCGCAATTTGTTGAGCTTGGGCGGGATGATCGCCAGGCAATAAGGATTGCGCTGCCCTTCCCCGCTCCAATAGTCCTGGTGATAGTCTTCGGCCGGATACCATTGCGCGGCGGGCTCGATGGTCGTCACCACGCGCCCGTCCTGGTCGGCGTTGGCGCGCTCGATCGCCGCGCGGGCGCGCTGCTCCTGCTCGGGCGACTGGGGGAAGATCGCTGAGCGATACTGCGTCCCGATGTCGTTGCCCTGGCGGTTGAGTTGGGTCGGATCGTGCGTCGCGAAGAAGATGTCGAGCAGGTCGTCGTAACTCATCTGCGCCGGGTCGAAGGTGATGCGGATCGCCTCGGCATGGCCGGTGTCGCCGCCGCACACCTGCTTGTAGGTCGGGTTGAGAACGTCGCCGCCGGTGTAGCCGCTTTCGACGGACTGCACCCCGGCAAGGTCGAGAAACACGGCTTCGGTGCACCAGAAGCACCCGCCGGCAAGTACCGCGACCTCATTGGCTCCAGCTTGATCGGCCATCGCTTCGCTCCTTTTCTTGGGGAGCAGGCAAGATAGGGTGCCGGCCGCGGCGGTTAAAGATGTTTAGTTCTGGTAGCTCGCCTTGAGGCTGGCCAGCTCGAGCCGCTTGCCGACCCATTCGGACAGCTCCTGGAAGTCGAGCTCCTTGTCGAACACGATGCCGGCCCGGCGATCGGCGAACCAGCGCACCTGGCCGCGCACCGGCCGCAGGCTCTCGACCACGACGATGACGTCCTTGCCGACGCAATATTCCTCGATCGGCTCGACTTTCATCCCGCCCAGCGAAATGTCGTGCACATCGACCGTGTAATAGACCTTGCCGACCCGGATCGACGCCTTGCACGCGACATCGAGCCGCGGCGGACGGGCGCGGAAGCCGTGGCGCGGCTTGCGCCCGGCGAGCAGCTCGCCGAGGTCGACATTCTGGTCGAATTTGAGCCCGATCGTCCCGTCGCGGATCCACACCACGGTCGACGGGATTTTCTGCGATGACAGCTCGACCATGACCGCCTCGCCGACCGGCGGTGGCGGCTGGGTGGTGTCGGCCATCAGGCCCCCGGCCGAAATATTGCGCACCCGGATCAGCTGCTCGGTGTCGGCGCCGACCAGCTTGGCCACGCGCAGGGTCGGCAGCAGCCGGTCGTCGGCCCGCCGCTCGCACGGCCGCGGGACCTCGGTGCTGAGCGTGAACGTGGTCGACTCGAAGGTACCGTCGAGAGGGTTCCAGACCGTCTCTGGCTTCTTTCGAATCAGGGAACCGAACATTTGAGCAGTCTCCAACGCGCGCGGAAATCGCACCAATCCGCGACTTTATCGCAATCATTGTTAAAAAGCGGTTTCATTCGTTTGACCTCATCGCCCGAATCAGCGCAGTGGCGCCCTCGGAGGTGAGGGATAGTGACAACCAGGCAGCCCCGGCTGCTGCTCGTCGACGATGAGCCGGCGCTTGCGGATTTTATCGCCAACGCGGCCCGGGAATGCGGCTTCGAAGCAACCCTTACGGCGAACGACACGGCGTTCCGGGAGAAATTCCTGGAAGAGCGCCCGGACATGGTCGCGCTCGACCTCGGGATGCCCGGAATGGACGGGGTCGAGCTGCTGCGCTTTCTCGCCGACGAGAATTACCGGTCGCCGGTGCTGATCATCAGCGGGTTCGACCGCCGTGTGCTCGAAAGCGCATTCCGGCTCGGTGAAGCGCATGGCCTGACGATGGTCGGCCCGCTCGAGAAGCCGGCCCGGCTGGAGGCGCTCGAAACCCTGTTCACCGAGCTCAAGTCCACATTGGTATCATGACCCCGCGGCCCGAGCTGGCCCTGATCGAAGGCTTCGAGCGGGCGCTGATCAACCACCGCCTGAACATGGTCTACCAGCCCAAGATCCGGCTGCGCGACGGCTCGCTGACTCGGGTCGAGGCGCTGGTCCGGTGGGAAGACCCGGTGTTCGGGTCGGTTTCGCCGTCGCGCTTCGTGCCGCTGGCGGAAAAGCACGGGCTGATCGAGGAA
>JBDSGH010000128.1:0-2564 GCA_039919095.1 Sphingomicrobium sp.
ATCAACCTCGAGGACATTGCCGCCCCCGACTGCTTCATCATCGAGCAGGCGCTGAAAGAGCGGATGAACATCCCGGTGTTCCACGACGATCAGCACGGCACCGCGATCATCACCGCCGCCGGCTTGATCAACGCCTGTTTCCTGACCGGGCGCAGCTTCGGCGACGTCAAGGTCGTGGTCAACGGGGCCGGCGCGGCGGCGATCGCATGCACCGAATTGATCAAGTCGATGGGCGTCCAGCCCGGCAACGTCATCATGTGCGACCGCAAGGGCGTGATCTACAAGGGCCGCGGCGACGTCGACCAGTGGAAGTCGGCACACGCCGCCGACACCGACACGCGGACCTTGGCCGAGGCGCTGCACGGCGCCGACGTGTTTCTCGGCCTGTCGGCGGCCGGGGCGCTCAAGCCCGAGATGATCGCCAGCATGGCCAAGGAACCGATCATCTTCGCAATGGCCAATCCCGACCCCGAGATCACCCCGCCCGAAGCGCGCGCGGCGCGGCCCGACGCGATCATCGCCACCGGCCGTTCGGACTACCCCAACCAGGTCAATAACGTGCTCGGCTTCCCGTTCATCTTCCGCGGCGCGCTCGACGTCCACGCCACCGCGATCAACGACGAGATGAAGATCGCCGCCGCCAATGCTCTGGCCGAGCTCGCCCGCGAAGCGGTGCCGGAGGAGGTCGCGGCGGCCTATGGCGGCCAGACCCACAGCTTTGGCCGCGACTATATCATTCCCGCGCCGTTCGATCCGCGGCTGATGGAGGTGGTCGCGTCCGCAGTCGCCGAAGCGGCCATGCGAACCGGCGCCGCGCGGCGCCCGATCGAGGACATGGCCGCCTATCGCCAGCAGCTGCGCGGGCGGCTCAACCCGACTGTCGGGGTGATGAGCCTGGCCTATGAAGCGGCGCGCTCGAAGCCCAAAAGAGTGCTGTTCGCCGAGGGCGAGGAGCCCAACGTGCTGCGCGCCGCGATCGCCTTCAAGGAAGCCGGCTACGGCACTCCGGTGCTGATCGGGCGGGACGAAGTGTACGACCTGCTCAAAGGCCTCGGGGTCGAGGATCCGCATGAATATGAAGTGCTCAACAGCCGCAATTCGCCGCTGGTCGGGCGGGCGGTCGACTTCATCTATCACAAGCATCAGCGCCACGGCATGTTGCGCCGCGAGATCGAGCGCATGGTCAACCAGGACCGCAACACCTTCGCCGCAGCGATGCTCGCGCTGGGTGAAGGCGATGCGATGATCACCGGCACGACGCGGCCGTTCAGCCAGTCGCTGCGCCAGGTGCGGATGGTGATCGACGAGGAACAGGACGCGACCCCGTTCGGGATCAACATCATCGTTGGCCGCCACCACACGGTCCTGATCGCCGACACCGCCGTGACCGAGCGGCCCAATGCCGAGCAATATGCCGCGATCGCGATGCAATCGTCGGGCTTCGCGCGACGCATGGGGCTCGAGCCCAGGGTCGCGTTCATCAGCTACACCACCTTCGGCAATCCGCCGGGGATGCACATCGACGAACTGCGCGACGCGGTGAAGATCCTCGACAGCATCCACTGCGATTTCGAATATGAAGGGGAAATGGGCCCCGACGTCGCGCTCAATTTCGAGATGCAGCAGCGTTATTACCCGTTCAGCCGGCTGACCGGGCCGGCCAATATCCTGGTCATGCCCGGCCTGCAGTCGGCCAATTTGTCGGCCAAGCTGCTGCGCGAGCTCGGCGGCGAAAGCATGCTGGGACCGTATCTGATGGGGCTTTCGCTGCCGGTCCAGATCGCGCCGATGACCGCGTCGGCCTCGGACCTCGTGACCCTCGCCGTGCTCGCCGCCGGAAGCGCCAGGGAACGCAAGCGCGGGATGCGTGCCAAGCCGCGCTAGATCCGCTCGACCGAACTGATCGGATCGGCCTCACGCAAGGCGGCGACGATCGCGTGCAAATGCGCTAGGTCGTGGACCTCGACGTCGATGTTGAAGGTGTGAAAGCTGCCGTCGCGGTGGACCAGCTGCAGGTTGACGATGTTGGCGTGCTTCGCACCGAGGATTCCGGACATGATACCGAGCGCGCCCGGGATGTCGCGCAGGATCACCCCGATCCGCGCCGCGCCGCCGTCCG
This sequence comes from Sphingomicrobium sp., assembly GCA_039919095.1. Taxonomy (GTDB): domain Bacteria; phylum Pseudomonadota; class Alphaproteobacteria; order Sphingomonadales; family Sphingomonadaceae; genus Sphingomicrobium. The sequence continues at coordinate 2,120 of JBDSGH010000128.1, forward strand.
AGCCTTCGCCCCAGGCGAGATCGAGCCAGTCGGCGTCGATCCCGCTGGCCAGCGTGTCGCAGCCGATCACATGGACCTCGATCTCCTCGTCCTCGCGGCGCAGCCCGACGATGCGGTCGCCGGGGATCGGATGACAGCAGGTCGCCAGGTGATAAGCGACGCCGGGCGTCAGGCCCTTGATTGAAATGGCGGTGCGCTGGCCGATCGGCTTGGGCGCGACGTCGCCTCCGGCCGAGCCCGGCATCAGCGCTTCCATCAGCGCCTCGTCGCTGATCCGCTTGCGCGCGATCGCCGCCATCAGCGCGTCCGCGTCCTCGAGCTTGAGCTTCTTCAGCGCGCGCTTCTGGGCATCCTTGTCGAGCACCGCCGGGAGGCGCTCGACGATCTCGTCATAGATCTTGCGGCCGAGCTCGATGGTCTCCTCGCGCTCCTTGTGGCGGACGAA
>JBDSGH010000129.1:0-3058 GCA_039919095.1 Sphingomicrobium sp.
GGCTGGCGCAGCGCCTGGGTCGCCCGGTTGTAGCTGGCGCCGATCGAATCGAACCCGCCCTGCATCGCCAGCACGCGACCGGTGCGAACTTCCTCGGCGACCATGCCGCCCGACACTTCGGGGATCGAGCGCAGCGCATAACTGTCGCCGGCGACCTTCTTGACGATGATCACCATGCCCGGCCGGAAGTAAGAGAAAGCGGCGCCGCCGACGCCGCGCTTGGGCTGCGACGCGGCCGACGAAGGCAAGGTCCCGGTCGAGCCGTCGGCAAAGCCAATGCTGGCCTTGCCGCCGCTCTTTTCGAGCACCACTGCCTTGCGCCAGTCGGGAAAGCCGGTGCCGACTTGGGCGCGGTCGAGCTGACCGCGCCAGTCGCCGGTGACGTCGACGCTCAGGCCGAGGTCGCGCCAGCCGCGGCCGCCGTCGAACTTGGCGAGGCCCTCGCGCAGCGCTTCCGCCGCGGCATCCTGCATGTAGGGGACCATCGAGGTCCGCACCCACAGCCCGCCGCCATAAACGCTGTTGGGACCCTGGGCGGAGGTCTCGCCGAACTTCTTCATCAGGTCGCGGCGGACCTCTTCCATGAAATACCCGCCCATCTCGCGGAACTTGGCATTGCTGCCGTAGCGAATGCTGCCGAGCGGAGCTGGCGCAGCGGCGAGATATTGCGCGTGTGAGATGTAGCCGTTGTTCTCCATCTCGTGGAGCACGTAGTTGCGGCGGACGAGCGCGCGCTGGGTGGCGCGCACCGGGTCATAGTTCGACGGCGCCTTGGGCAATACCGCCAGATAGGCCGCTTCGGGCAGCGTCAGCTCACCGACGTCCTTGTCGAAATAGGCCCGGCTGGCGGCCTGCACGCCATAAGCGTTGCGGCCGAGGAAGATCTGATTGAGGTAAAGCTCGAGGATCTGCTGCTTGCTCAGAGTGGATTCGAGCCGGAATGCGAGGATCGCCTCGCGGATCTTGCGTCCGACGCTGTAGCTGCTGTCCTGGAGCAGCGCCTTGGCGACTTGCTGCGTGATGGTCGAGCCGCCCTTGGCGCGACCGCCGCTAACGCTCTTGCGAGTATAATCGAAGACCGCCCCGACCAGGCCCGGATAATCGATCCCGCCATGGCTGAAGAAGGTCTTGTCCTCGGCCGAAATGAAGGCGTCGACCACCAGCGCGGGATATTCGTCATAGGCCAGCTCGACGCGGCGCTCGCGGGCGAAAGTCTGGACCGGATTGCCGTCGAACCCGCGGACGTTGGTCGGCAACGGCGGCTGGTAAGCGAGCAATTTCTCCGACGACGGCAGGCCGGCCGCGAACACCAGCCAGACCAGAGCGAAGAACAAGAAGCCGGCCAGCGCGGCCCACGCCCCGCGGCGCACCCAGCGGCGCTCGAACCACGGATCGGCCCACTCGTGAACGCGCTGGTTGAAGCCGACGAGATCAGGCAGTTTCAGTTCGGGAACGGACAGGCGCTGGGACGTCATCTGAACGGGCATCTAGCCGGTTCGCGCTAGCCCGCAAAGGATAGATCGACAGCGCGGTGGCGGCGGCGGTCGGTGGTAGGGGTTAGGGGCGGCCCTTTTTAACGCCGGCTGCGCGCGGCGACGTCGGCTTCGATCGTTTCGGCCAGGCTGGCGACCAGCGCGGCGCGATGTTCGGGCGAGCGCAGCAGCTGCTCGTCGGCGAAGTTGCTGACATAGCCGGCTTCGAACAGCACCGCCGGCGCTTCGGCCCGGCGAAGCACATAGAAGCGCGCGAAGCGATGCGATTCCGGGCGCATCGCGACCCGCGCCGCGGACTTGCGGACGAGCCGCGCGGCGAGTTCGGCCGAAGCCGTCATCTGGCTCCGCAAGGCGAGGTCTGACAGCATCGAGCGGACCGACCCGTCGGCCTCGCCGATCACCACGCCGTCGTTCTGCGCCTGGGCGAAGCGCGCCGCTTCGGCATCGGACGCAACGTCGGACAGCGAGTAAACGCTTGCTCCGCGCGCCTCGGGATTGCGCGCGCTGTCCATGTGCAACGACATGAACAGGCTGGCGCCCAGCCGCCGCGCAACATCGGCGCGCTGTTCGAGCGTCAGGTAGCGGTCGCTGTCGCGGGTCAGCGCGACCCGCACCCGGCCGCGTTCGACCAGCCGGTCGCGCAGCTCAAGGGCGAGCGCCAGCGTCAATTGCTTTTCGACGATTTGTCCCGAGACCCCGGCGGCGCCGGGATCGCGGCCGCCGTGGCCGGCGTCGAGCACCACGATCGGACGGCCGGCGGCGCGCGCCGAGCTGACCACCACATCGGTGACCGGCGGGGCGATGCGGACGGTCACCGCGCCGCGCCGCGCCTCGCCGATCTGCGCCGCGCGATTGCCGTCGGACGCCGCTGCCCCGCTGCCGGCCGCGGCCAACGCGAGCAAGGCTGCGGCTGCGCCGAGCATGGTCAGCCCGGCGCCCGCCAGCCTGCCTGTGATTGTCGCGCTTGCCGCCATGACCCCGTTCGAATGGTTGAACCCGCCAACCTTATCACGCCATTATGGTTAATTAGAAATTATCCTGAATCAGTGCAGGCTTGATGCGGTCGCGGTTGCGGCAGCCCTCGGCGAGTGCTACCTCGACATCGCCGCCGGTTCATCCGGTCGGATCCGCGCCGCGGCCAATGCAAGGCAGGCGGCCTCAAGGTTGAAGCTACATGACGCCACAGAACGCCTTTCGACTGCTTAATTCCGAGCAGACGGGCGTGTTTCCCACGAGACTTCGCGGGATGGCCAGTGCAGCAGAAGCAATAATCCAAAATCACGCCACCCCCGGCCTTGCGCCGCCGGTGGCCCTTTTCAAGGCGCGCCGCCGGCCAGGCCGGTTTGCATGGCGCGCCCGGAGAATTTTCAATGTCCATGCGCATGCTGATCGACGCGCGCCACCCGGAGGAGACCCGGGTCGCGGTCGTAAAGGGAAACCGGATCGAGGAGTTTGACTTCGAGTCCGCCGAGCACAAGCAGCTCAAAGGTAATATCTATCTCGCCAAGGTAACCCGGGTCGAACCGTCGCTCCAGGCGGCGTTCATCGATTACGGGGGCAACCGT
>JBDSGH010000130.1:0-3197 GCA_039919095.1 Sphingomicrobium sp.
CCGGGAACGACGATCACGATCGATATCGTCGGCGTCGGCCCGGTGCTCGGAACTGTCCGCTGGGCGCAGTCGGGCAAGTTCGGAGTGCTGTTCAACAATGGCTTCGACCTTGCTCGCCTCGCGCCGAAGAAGACCGTGCAGAGCAAGGTGACGATGCTTCGCCCGTGGTATGTCGACCGCAAGGAAGCGTCGTAGAAGCGCCGCGCCAAAGCGCCAAAGAACCCGCCGGACCGATCGCCCTCTTTACCATCGCTTAAGCGCTGTCGTGTGAAACAGGCTGGTGTGCACGCTCATGGGATGCGGCTATGAGTATGAAAATGGTTTTGACGGTCGCGCTGGTGCTCGGGATCGGGCTGCTGGTGATGATCGCCCCGACGGTCGCGAACAGCGGCGGCGCGGGCGTTGGCAATTGCTATTCGGCGCAACAGACGGCGGCTCCCACTTTGTGCGAGTAAGTTGCGGATCCTCCGCAGCAGCTGATCGTCCACGCCGGATCATTCTGTCGGAACCAATTCACCTAATCTATGTTAAGTTATCGCGCGCTGCCTAACTGCCCCCAAAGCAAGCGGCGCGCGCGTCCCAAGGGAAAGGCGGCCAGGCTGATGCTTGGACCGCCTTTCTTTCACCAGCCATTCCGGCGTAGGTCTGCTGCCATGCGCGCCATTCGAATGTTTATACCACTCGCCGCCGCCATCCTGTCGGCGCAACCCGCGGTCGCCGCCCGGCCGGTCCACCCGCTCGAATTTTTTGAAGGCCGGACGGAAAGCTCTGGCACGGTCAAAACCTTCATGAAAAAGCCTTACCGCACCCGCAGCCTCGGTCGGGGGCGGATCGAGCCGGACGGCAGCTTGTCGCTGTTCCAGCGGGTCGAGGACGAAGGCAAGCCGCCGCGCGAACGGCGCTGGCGGATCCGCGAGATCGGTGCCGGACATTTTGCCGGAACGATGAGCGAGGCGAGCGGGCCGGTGACCATCGACGAGGTTGGCGGCCGTTACCGCTTCCGCTTCAAGATGAAGGGCAGCCTGGCGGTCGAACAATGGGTCGTGCCGCTCGCCGGCGGATTGTCGGCACGCAACCTCATGACGGTGCGCAAGTTCGGCATGGTGGTCGGCACGGGTGAAGGCGTCATCCGCAAGCTCACCGACCGCTGAGCAGCGTGCAGTCCCCGATCAGCCAAAGCGCGAGCGTCGGCCGCGCCTATGGCGCCGGCTGGACGGGCGCTTCGGCGGGGCGCGCTGACGGCGCCTTCTCGGTGCCACGACCAGGCTCGATCTCATCGGCAATTCCGAGCCGCTTGCGGGCCTTGGACAGCATGGCCTGGAATCGCGGGTGGAGGCGCAGCGAATCGAGATCCGGATCGGTTTCCGCAACCCGGATCTGATAAGCGCCAACCGCCGCAAAATTACGTTCCAGCAGGCGCAACGCGGCGTCCCTGTCATCGAGAAACGAGGCCAGCGCGCAGGCGAAATTATAGCGCATGTCGAGGTTGTCGGCATCGATCAGCATCGCCCGCTCCATCCACTCCTTGGCGTTGTCGACCTGCCCCAGGGCCGCAAGGCCGCTGGCACCAAAGCTTAGCGCCGCGCCATTGCTGGGGTCCTGCGCGAGGATCTTCTCGGCCTCGGCCACGACCATTTTCGCCGCCACTTGCAGGTCCTTCGCCCGGCCGAGCGAGTGATAGCAGGTGACCAGCATCGCCCACGCGTGGACATCGGTTTCCATCAGCGAAACCGCTTTCTCGAAGTGGCGGGTGGCCTCGGCAACCTGGCCTCGGCGCAAGTGGAGGCGGGCCGCTTCCTTGTTCACTTCCCACGATTGCGGATCCAGCCGCAGGGCCTTTTCCATGTGGGCGTCGGCGTCGGCAAAGCGCTGCTGTTCGTCGAGCCGCCGGACCATCGGGCAATAGGCCTCGCCGATGCTTGGATCGATCGCCAGCGCGGAGTGGGCTGCGGCGACCCCGTCGTCGACTTGGCTCCCGAAGCCGTAGCGCAAGTTCGATTGGGCCATCGCCACCAATGCCCACGCCTGGGCGTAGCGCGGATCGAGCTCGACCGCCCGGCAGCAGATCCGCATCACGCGTTCCTCGCGGCGGATGTCGCCGTGATTGCCGGTCACCCAATATTGGCGCGCGAGCAGGTACAACTTGTAGGCATTGGCATTGGTCGTACCGCGCTTCTCGATCGCCTTTTTCTCTTCGGGGAGGAGCTTGAGCTTGAGCGCGCCGACGATCGCCTTCGAGATTTCGTCCTGGATCGCGAAAATATCGTCGAGGTCGCGGTCGTAGCGTTCCGCCCAGATGTGGGCTCCGCTCGCGCCGTCGATCAGTTGGGCGTTAATCCGCACCCGACCGCCGACCTTGCGGACGCTGCCTTCGAGGACGTGGCTGACGTCGAGCTTGCGGGCGACGTCGCAGACGTTCACCGACGGCCCCTTGAAGGTGAAAGCGGTGTTGCGGGCGACCACCCCAAGTGCCGAAACCTTCGACAGGTCGGTGGTGATGTCCTCGCTGATCCCGTCGCTGAAATATTCCTGCTCGGCATCGCCGCTCATGTTGGCGAAGGGCAGGACGCAGATGCACAGGCCCGTGCGCGGCTTGGCCGGCGCGGCGGCACGGTCGCGTTCGGGCGCCCCGGCGAGAGCGCGGACGCTGGCCGTGAGCTTGCGCCAGCCGGCGGGCGCCGCATCGCCGGTCCAGCCGCTCAGGTCGGCGCACTGGATCTGGTTGAACGGCATCGGCGGGGCGGTTCCGTCAAGCACCGCCTGGATCAGCGTCCCCGCCGAGCGCGCGGCATCGGCTTCGGCCCGCACCCATTGCGATTTCGCCGCGTCGGCCGACCACAGGACAACGACCGCCTTCGCCGATTTGAGCCGCTCCTCGATGACCTCGGCATAGGCGCGGTGTGCCGGCAGCTCATCGTCGCGCCACACGCGATAGCCTTCGCCGCGCAGCGTCTCGGCCACGCGTTCCGCCTGCGCCTCATCGGGCCGCGCATAGGATATGAAGACGTCAGCCATCCGTTCCTGCGCGGACGATTACCATGACCGGCGCGGCGAGTCTTGGCGCTCGCCCGCCAGGCCCGGGTCAGACTTCCGCAGTGGTCGGATCGATCGTCCGGTGAACCTTGGAAATCTTGTTGCACGGAAAGCCGCCGCGCTGGGCATGATCGCGGATCATCTCTTCGTTCGGCGCGCGATAG
>JBDSGH010000131.1:0-5565 GCA_039919095.1 Sphingomicrobium sp.
ACATAGAAGAACTGGCGGTACAGCGGACGATAGTCGGACGAGCGCACCGGCGAGCGGTCGAGCCACGGCAGGAAGAACAAGAGCAGGATCGAGCTGAACATGGCCAGCACGCCCCACAACTTGGCGGGCAGGATGAAGTCGACGGTGAACGCGCGCAGGATCGCGTAGAACGGCCAGAAATACCAGTCGGGCACGATATGGGCCGGCGTCGCCAGCGGGTTGGCCGGAATGTAATTGTCCGGGTGACCCATGTAATTGGGCGCGAAATAGAGCGTCAGCGCGAACAGCAGCAGAAACACGCCGGCGCCGAAACCATCCTTGGCGGTGTAGAACGGGTGGAACGGCAGCGTGTCTTGCTCGTCCTTGACGTCGACCCCGGTCGGATTGCCCGAGCCCGGAATGTGCAGCGCCCAAATGTGGAGGATGACCACCGCGGCGATCACAAACGGCAATAGATAATGGAGCGAGAAGAAGCGGGTCAGCGCCGCCTGGTCGGGCGCGTATCCGCCCAACAGCCAGATGCGGATCGGCTCGCCGACCAACGGGAAGGCCGAGAAGAAGCCGGTGATGACCTGCGCGCCCCAATAGCTCATCTGGCCCCATGGCAGCACGTAGCCCATGAACGCGGTCGCCATCATCAGCAGGTAAATCACCAGGCCGAGCATCCACACCAGCTCGCGCGGCGCCTTGTAGCTGCCGAAGAACAGCCCGCGGAAAATGTGGATGTAGGTGACGATGAAGAAGAAACTGGCGCCGTTCATGTGGGCATAGCGCAGCAGCCACCCGGCGTTGACGTCGCGCATGATGTGCTCGACCGAATTGAAGGCGCCGTCGGCCGATGCGTAATAATGCATCGCAAGCACGATCCCGGTGATGATCTGGATGGTCAGGAACAGCCCGGCGAGGACCCCGTAATTCCACCAGTAATTGAGGTTGCGCGGCACCGGATAGCCGCCGCCGACCGCGCCATAAGCGAGCCGCGGCAACGGCAGCCGGTCGTCGAGCCAGCGCATGAACGGTGACTTCGGTTCATAGGGTTTTGCCCAGGAAAAGCTCATCTCTCTCTTCCCCTCAACCGATCTGGACGACCGTCGGCGACGTGAACTGATATTCCGGCACCTGCAGGTTGAGCGGCGCCGGGCCCTGGCGAATCCGCGCCGCAGTGTCGTAGGCCGAGCCGTGGCATGGGCAGAAATAGCCGCCGAACGGCCCGCGATTCTCGCCTTCGCCGGTGCCGAGCGGGATGCAGCCCAAGTGGGTGCAGACGCCCATCGTGATCAGCCAGTTCTGCTTGCCCGGCTTGGTCCGCTCGGCCAGCGTCTGCGGGTCGCGCAGTTCGCTCAGCGGCACCGCATTGGCGGCGGCGATCTCGGCCGGGGTCAGGTTGCGGATGAACACCGGCTGCTTGCGCCAGCTGGTCTTGATCGCCTGGCCCGGCGCAATCTTGGAAATGTCGACTTCGGTCGAGGCCAGCGCCAGCACGTCGGCCGACGGGCTCATCTGCGAAATCAGCGGCAGCGCGACTGCAACCGCGCCGACTCCGGCAAAGCTGACCGCCGCGACATTGATGAAGTCGCGGCGCCGGACGCCGTCCTCAGCCTGATATTGTCCCGGGTCTGCGGACGGTTTCAGCGTGGCCATGCTCACCCTTATGACGCGAAAAGTTCAAGTGCCGGACCGGCACCGAGCAACATCGCTCCCGAAAGGCCCCCGGGAGCGATTGGCGGGCCTGATAGCCGCGCTGGTCGGGCTTTGCCAAGGGGCGATTGAGCCTTTAGGCGCGGCTCATGCGCATTGCGCTCTTCGAACCCGAGATCGCCGGCAATGTCGGGGCGGTAATGCGGCTTGGCGCGTGCCTTGGCGTGGCGGTTGATTTGATCGAGCCGCTCGGCTTCACGTGGGACGACGCCCGCGTTCGCCGGACCGCGATGGACTATGTCGAGCATGTCGAAATCGTCCGCCACGGCGATTTTGCAGCGTTCCACACCAGCGCCGCCGGGTCGCGCGTCATCCTGCTCTCGACCAAGGCGACCGCGTCTATTTACGAGTTCGACTGGCAGGCGAGCGATGTCCTGCTGTTCGGCAAGGAAAGCGGCGGGGTCCCGGCTTCGGTTGCGGCAGCGTGCGACGCCCGGGTACGAATCCCGATCCGCGCCGAGGTGCGCTCGTTCAACCTCGCCACTTCGGCCGCGATCGCGGTCGGCGAAGCGCTGCGCCGGACTGGGGAGTTGCCGCAATGAAACCGCTCGACGACCAGCAGCAGGCGGCTCGCGACTGGTTCGAGCAGCTGCGCACTCGGATCTGCGGCGCGTTCGAGGCGATCGAGCGCGAGGCCGGTAGCGACGCCGCGTTTGTGTTCACCCCGTGGGACCGGACCGACCCCGACGGCAGCCCCGGCGGCGGCGGCGTGCGCGGCCAGATGACCGGCACGGTATTCGAAAAGGTCGGGGTCAACGTCTCGACCGTCGGCGGCCGCTTCGCTCCCGAGTTCGCGGCCTCGGTCGCCGGCGCCGAGGACGACCCGAGTTTTTTTGCCACCGGGATCAGCCTGGTCGCGCACATGGCCAACCCGCACGTCCCCGCGGTTCACATGAACGCCCGCTTCCTGGCCACCACCAAGCGCTGGTTCGGCGGCGGTGCCGACCTTAATCCGGCGATCCCCTACGCCGATGACACCGACGCCTTCCACGCCCGCCTGCGCGCCGCCTGCGCTGCCCACGACCCGACTTTTTATCCGCGCTTCGCCCAATGGGCCGAGGAGTATTTCTGGCTGCCCCACCGCTCGGTGGCACGCGGCGTCGGGGGCATCTTCTACGACCATCTCGAAGGCCATTTCGACGCCCACTTCGCCTTCACCCGCGACGTCGGCGAGGCGTTGCTGGAGATTTTCCCGAAGCTTGTCCGGCAGCGCATGGACACCCCGTTCACCGAGGCCGAGCGCCAGCGCCTGCTCGAGTTCCGCGGCCGCTACGTCGAATTCAACTTGCTCTACGACCGCGGCACGCTGTTCGGCTTGAAGACCGGCGGCAACATCGACGCCATCCTGATGAGTCTCCCGCCGCTGGCGCGCTGGGCATGAGCTACAGCGCGGTCGAGCCGCAAGAACTGGCGGCGGTCGTCACCTTCCTCGAAATGCGCCAGTCGCCGGATCAGTCGCCGCCGCCCTCCCCCTTGGTGTTGCAGCCGCTGCCGCGCGACCTCGGCCGCTATCGCGCCTTGTTCGCCCGGGTCGGCGCGCCATGGCTATGGTTCTCGCGGCTCGCCATGCCCGATGCCGAGCTGGCCGCGATCATCACCGACCCCGCGGTCGATCTCTACGCGGTGGTCGACCCGGCGGACGGCGAAATCGGCCTGCTCGAGCTCGACTTCCGCGAGACCGGCCAGTGCGAGCTGGCGTTCGTCGGCCTGGTTCCCGAACACGCCGGCCGCGGCCACGGACGCTGGCTGCTGGCCGAAGCGCTGCGCCTTGCATGGCGCGGCAACGGAGTCCGGCGGGTCCATGTCCATACCTGCACGCTCGATCATCCGGCGGCGCTCGCCGCCTATCGCCGCGCCGGCTTCACCGCTTACCGCCGCGCGATCGAGCGCTTCCCCGACCCGCGCCTGCTCGGCCTGCTCCCGGCCGACTGCGCGCCTCACATCCCGCTGGTCGGAACGCCCGCTTCAACCGCGTCGGTGCCGACCAGCTGAAGATAGATCCGCGCCAGCATGACCATCAGCAGCACCGACACCGCGGCGCTGACGGTCTGAGTCAGCAGCGCCACCACCAGCCCGCCGACGGTCGACGGCTCGGTCGCCCCGAACACCAGCTTGGCGATGATCCCGCCGACCGCGCCGACCGCCACCACGGCAATCATCGCGGCGACCAGGAACAGAAGGAAAAAGCCGAACAGCCGCCACCACTGGCCACGCGTCATGTCCCAGCTGCGGCGCAGGATTGCCAGCGGCCCAACCGGCTCATTGCTGGCGATCGAGGAGGACAGCAGCATCCGCACCGCGACGAAGATCATCACCACCATCAGCAGCAGCACGCCCAGCGCCGCTCCCGGCGACGGATTTTCCACGTCTGGGCCGAGCGCGCGGATCAGCAGCACCGCGGCAACCACGAACGGCGCCACCCACAGCAGGGTCGCGGCGAGATAGGCCGGCACCCGCTGGGCGCCGTGCGCGATCGCCTGGCCGACCGTCAGCCGGGCGCCGCTGACCAGCCGGATCACCGCCAGCTGGCCGGCCAGCGCAATCACCAGCATGACCGCGGTGACCAGGGTCCACGGGCCGAGCTTGGGCAGCTCGCCTTCGGGCACGGCCGGCGAGGCGACCTCGGCGATCACTCCGGGCAGCACGAATAACGCCAGGCCGATGGTGGTCAGCAGGCGCCCGTCGCGGCGCACCACTTTCCTGGTCTCGTCCCATGCCTTCGAAATCGATAAACCGGCCACACCCACCCCTTTTTCACAGTTCGGGCCACTTATGCGGACCTTGGACCGTGGGTGCAATCATACTTGCCGCAGCCGCTGGTCGCCGCCATCTCGGTGCGGCCGATGGACCAATTGCCCAACATAGAATGGCGCACCAGCGCCGCTCTGGTGCCCTACGCCGAGGCTTTGGCCTTCATGGAAGCGCGCGCCGCGGCGATCCGCGCCGGCACCGCTCCAGAATGCGTCTGGCTGCTCGAACACCCGCCCTTGTTCACCGCCGGCACCAGCGCCCAACCGGCCGAACTCACCAATCCGCTAGGATTTCCGGTCCACCAGGCCGGTCGCGGCGGGCGCTACACCTATCACGGCCCGGGCCAGCGAATCGGTTATCTGATGCTCGACCTTGATCACCGCGGGCGCGACGTGCGGCGCTTCGTCCACGCGCTCGAAAGCTGGATTATCGCCACCCTCGCCGATCTCGGCGTCAGCGCCCACCGCGCTCCGGGCCGCATCGGAATCTGGGTCGGCCACGGTGCTGGCGAGGCCAAAATCGCCGCGCTCGGTCTGCGCGTGCGGCGCTGGGTTACGCTCCACGGCTTCTCGATCAACGTCGCTCCCGACCTCACGCATTTCGGCGGGATCGTGCCGTGCGGAATCTCCGAATTTGGGGTGACCAGCCTCGCCGCGCTCGGCAAAGAAATGCCGATAATAGCCGTCGATACGGCGCTGAAACGAGGTTTCGAGGCTTTTATCAAAGACTTGACAGAGACCGACAAAGTGTCTTGAAGGCAGAGAGCGCTTCAGCCTATTGTGCGCGCGGTTTGGGCAGCGGCGATTTCCGCTCCAGATCTGATAATCTAGGGAGTTTTGAATGCGTGCTCTTATCCTGGTCGCTGGTGCGGCCTTGGCGGTTTCGGCTTGCAGCAGCAACGATGCCGCCGACAACACCATGAACGTCGACGAGAATCTCGCAGCCGAGAACATCGTCGCCGACAACACGATGGATGCCAACATGGACGCCAACATGTCCATGAACGCAACCGACATGAATGCTCCGGCGGACGTGAATGCAGACGCTAACGCGACTGCCAACGCGACGACCAACAACGCGATGTAATTCGCTTGGCTCTTCCGCAAGGGAGTGCCA
>JBDSGH010000132.1:0-7642 GCA_039919095.1 Sphingomicrobium sp.
TTCGACGAGGAGGCGCTGCTTCGGCTGCTGCGCCTGGCGCGGATCGGCTGCGCCCAAATCTTCGACGCGCAGTTGCAGGCGGCCGGGCAATGAGGCCGATCGGCGCCAAGCTGGTCATCGCGACCCACAATCCGGGTAAGCTGAGCGAGATCGCGGCGCTGATCGGGCCGCTCGGGATCGCCTGCGTCGGCGCCGAGGAACTCGGCCTGCCCGAGCCCGAGGAAATCGGCAACACGTTCGTCGACAATGCCGATTTGAAAGCGCGCGAGGCGGCCGACCTGTCGGGCCTGCCGGCGCTGGCCGACGACAGCGGCCTGTCGGTCGATGCGCTGCACGGCTTGCCGGGGATCTTCTCGGCGCGCTGGGCCGAGGACGAGGACGGCAAGCGCGACTTCCACCGCGCCATGGAGCGCGTCTGGCGCGAGGTCGAAGCGGCTGGTCCCGAAGCCGGCCGCGACGCGCATTTCGTCTGCGCGCTGTCGCTGGCGTGGCCCAATGACGGGCAGACCGAAGCGTTCGAAGGACGGATCGACGGCAAGCTGGTGTGGCCGCCGCGCGGCGAGCGCGGTTTCGGTTATGATGCGATGTTCGTACCCTTGGGGTCCGAGCAGACGTTCGGCGAAATGGAGCCTGGGCAAAAGCACCGCATCAGCCACCGCGCGATGGCCTTCGCCAAGTTAGTCGCGGCGCTCGGCTAGCTCGAACCCGTCCTTGTTGCCGGTCGGCGAGTAGCGGCAGACGAAATAATCGGTGGTCGCGTTCGAGGCCAGCGCGCAGCCGACGCTGGTCGTGGTCGGCCACACGATCTGAGTATAATGGGCGACGTCGAGCCACGCGCCGGTGCGGCTGACCGCAGGGAACACGCCCGGGCGAAAATTCTGCGCTTCGTCGATCATCACGCCGATCATCGTCACATAGGCGAAAGCGCCGCGCTGGCCGCGCCACATATTCTCGCCGGCGAGCTTGCGCCGGCCCGGCGTCTGGTCGTGCTGGTAGAGGCCGGTGCGGGCCATGAACTGGGCGTGGGCGAGGGCGCCGGCGGCAAGCTCGTCACTCCACCCCAGCGGCGCAACGCCGAACCGCGCCCGTGCCGCATTGTGGGAGGTCAGCACCGCCTGGCGCAGCGCCAGCGCGCCGCGCTCGGCCGGGCCCGGCCAGTTGGGGCTCGGCATTCCGGCAGCATCGGCGCCCGCCGCTTGCGCAGCGATCAGCAAGGCCAAGGCAAAAGCGTATTTCATCGGCGCATATTTTGCCCCGCGCCGGGTTAACAACCCTCCATTCCGGCGTGGTAAACATCAACGCAGGACTGTTTCGGGCATTTTGGCTAAGAGCCACGCTCCATGGCCACCCTCGCCCCCGTCAAACCCACCGAGCGCGCCGTCATCGGCGAGCCGCTGGCGCTTTATGTCCACTGGCCGTTCTGCGTCAGCAAATGCCCCTATTGCGATTTCAACAGCCATGTTCGGGCAAGCATCGACCAGGACCGGTGGCGCGACGCCTTGCTCGCCGACTTCGCTCACGAAGCGCAGCTGCTCCCCGGCCGCCAACTGACTTCGATCTTCTTTGGCGGCGGCACGCCGTCACTGATGGACCCGGCCACCGTTGCCGCGCTGATCGGCGCGGCGCGCGGGCATTGGATGGCCGCCGACGACCTCGAAATCACGCTCGAGGCCAACCCCAATTCGGTCGAGGCGGCGCGCTTTGCCGATCTCGCTGCGGCCGGGGTCAATCGCCTGTCGCTCGGCCTGCAAAGCTTCGACGATGCCGCCCTCGCCTTCCTCGGTCGCGCCCATTCGGTCGACGAAGGGCTGCGCGCGCTGGAGATTGCACAGGACCGGTTCGAACGGGTCAGCTTCGATTTGATCTATGCGCTCCCGGGCGACAACGAGCCGTCGTGGGGCGCGGCGCTCGAGCGCGCGCTGGCGCTCGGCACCGGCCATTTGTCGCTCTACCAGCTGACGATCGAGCCGGGCACGCGGTTTGCCGCGCTCGAGGCTGCGGGCAAGCTCGAAGCGATCGACAGCGACGTCGCCGCCGCGCTCTTCGAGCTGACCGCCGAGTGCACCGCGGCGGCCGGTATCCCGGCCTATGAGATCAGCAACCACGCCCGGCCCGGGGCCGAGAGCCGCCACAACCTGACCTACTGGCGCTATGGCGATTATGCCGGGGTCGGACCGGGTGCCCACGGCCGCCGAACCGGCCAACGCATTGTACGCCATCGCAAGCCTGAGAATTTCCTCTCCGGATTGGCGCGCAACGGCCATGGCATCGCCGAACAGCAGCCGTTGACCGCGACCGAAGCCGCCGACGAGGCGCTGGTGATGGGGCTGCGGCTGGCCGAAGGGATCGACCCCGAGGCGCTCGCCCAGCGTGTCGGCGTGCCGGCCATCGTCGATTGGGCGGCGGTCGAGCGGCTGACCCGCAGCGGCCATTTGGTGCGCTCCGGCGCGCGCATCGCAACGACGCCCGCCGGGCGCCTGGTGCTCGATCGGGTGCTGGCCGAAATCGCGGCCTGAACGTCTATTGCGGCTTGCCGGCCGCCCCGGTCAGCATCTTATAGCGCTCGCCGGTTTCCGAGTAATAATCGCTGATCTGGGATTCGGCGTCGGTCGTCGCCTGCTTGCGCGGGACCTTGTTCTTGACGTCGAACGAGACCATCGAATCCCGGAAGCTGGTGCTAGCCGAGGTGCAATGGCTGCGCACATAGGCATCGAACCCGCCGGCCTCGACCTTGTCCGACTTGCCCTGCTCGACTGCTTGGCGCAGGCAGGCCGTGAAGGCCTTGCGCGAACTGTCCGCAGCGGCCGTCTGGAAGGTGGCGGCATAGATTGCCGTGGCGATTACCAACGAAATCATCGCTACTCTCCCGAAGCCGACGATTACCGCGCTCAGGATGACTCTTTTTCCATAAATTTGAAAGGCCTCTTGTTGGGCCGCCCGAGCAAGCTTGCCGCACAAACGATGATGGTGCGATGAGGCTTGCGGATGGACGCGCCCCTTCCCCCCGGCCTGTATGTGGTGGCCACTCCAATCGGCAATCTCGGCGACCTATCGCCGCGTGCCGCCGAGACCTTGCGCGGCGCCGACCGCGTGCTCGCCGAAGACAAGAGGGTCAGCGCCAAGTTGCTCGCCCATGTCGGCGCCAAGGCGCCGATGGCGGTCTATAACGACCACAGCAGCCCGGCCGAGCGCGACGCGATCGTCGAGCGCCTCGGCAGCGAAGCGATCGCTTTGATCAGCGACGCGGGCACTCCGCTGATTTCCGATCCGGGTTTCAAACTGGTGGTCGCCGCGCGCGCCGCCGGCCACGCCGTATACACTTTGCCCGGACCATCGGCGGCGATCGCCGCGCTGACCCTCGCCGGGCTGCCGACCGACCGTTTCCTGTTTATCGGTTTCTTGCCGCCCAAGGCCAAAGCACGCAGTGACACGATCGCCGAATTCGCGAGCCTGCGCGCGACGCTGGTGATGTACGAAAGCGGGCCGCGCCTGGGCGATACGCTGGCTGCGCTGGCGCTCGGCCTGGGGCAGCGCGAAGCGGCCGTCGCGCGCGAGATCAGCAAGCTCCACGAGGAAACCGTGACCGGCACGCTGGCCGAGCTTTCTCAACGCTATGCGTCGGCCGCGCCCAAGGGCGAAATCGTGATCGTCGTCGGACCGCCGGCGGCGGGCGAAGCGGCGAGCGAGGCCGAGCTCGATGCGGCGCTTGGTGAAGCGCTTCGGCGATTGTCCCCGTCGCGCGCGGCGGCGGAGGTCGCCGAGCGTCTGGGCGTGCCGAGGAAACGCGCCTACGCCCGGGCGCTCCGGCTCGCCGCCCAATGAACCGGCTGGCGGCCGAGCAGCGCGGCCGCGGCGCGGAGACCCTCGCCGCGTGGTGGCTGCGGCTGCATGGCTGGCGCATCCTCGCCCGTCGCGCCCGCGTCCCCGGCGGCGAAGTCGATCTCGTCGCGCGCCGCGGGCGCATACTGGCGTTCGTCGAGGTCAAGGCCCGCTCCACCGCTTCGGCCGCCGACTATTCGCTTGACGCTTACCGCCTGCGCCGGGTGGCGGTCGCCGCCGAGCGGCTGGCGCCGCGCTTCCTGCGCGACGGCGACGACATGCGGATCGATGCGATCTTCATCGTCCCCGGCCGCCTGCCGCGCCACCTGACCAACATCTGGCTGGGATAAGGCGGCGCGGGGTGACAAAGCCCGGCTCGTCGCCTAGTCGCGCGGCGATGTCGCTGCGCGTAGCTTTTCAGATGGACCCGCTCGAAGGGATCGGAATCGCCGGGGACTCGACCTTTGCGCTGATGCTTGGGGCGCAGGCACGCGGGCACCAGCTGTTTCACTATCTCGCCGAGGACCTGACTTACCAGGGCGGCCGCATCTATTCCGGCGCTCATCCGGTAACCGTTCAGCCGGTCGCCGGAAATCATTTCAAGCTGGGCGAGTTCGTCATCCTCGACCTCGGCCGTGACGTCGATGTGGTGTGGATGCGCCAGGATCCGCCGTTCGATCTCGGCTACATCACCGCAACCCATCTGCTCGAACGGGTCCGAAGCGAAACTTTGGTCGTCAACGACCCGGCGGGCGTTCGCGACGCGCCGGAAAAAGTGTGGGTGCTCGATTTCGCGCAATTCATGCCGCCGACGATGATCACGCGCTCGATCGGCGCCGCGCGCCAGTTTCTCGCCGAGCACGGCCCGCTGGTCCTGAAGCCGCTCCATGGCAATGCCGGCAAAGCGGTGTTCAAGATCGAGCCCGACGGGGTCAATCTCGGTCCGTTGCTGGAGCTGTTCAACGCCACTTACCGTGAACCGCACATGCTCCAGAAGTTCCTCCCCGAGGTTGCTCAGGGCGACAAGCGCATCGTGCTGGTCGACGGCGAGGTCGCCGGCGCGATCAACCGCCGCCCGGCTGCGGGAGACATTCGCTCGAACCTCGCGGCCGGCGGCACTGCCGAGGCGACCGAGCTGACCGAGGGCGAGCGCGAAATCTGCGCTGCGCTCGCCCCCGAGCTGAAGCGCCGCGGGCTGCTGTTCGTCGGCATCGACGTGATCGGCGGGCGCTGGCTGACCGAGATTAACGTCACCTCGCCGACCGGCATCGTCGCGATCGACAAGTTCAACGGCAGCGACACCCCCGGCTTGATCTGGGACGCAATCGAAGCCCGCCTCGCCGCGCGCCAGAACGGCTGAACCAATGAGCGACTGGGTCGTCCGCCTGATCGAGCAATCGGGCTATCTCGGGGTCGGCTTCCTGATGTTCCTCGAGACTGTTTTTCCGCCCATTCCGTCCGAGGTGATCATGCCGGTTGCCGGGGTCGCAGCGGCCCAAGGCAAGCTCGGCTTCCTCGCCGTGGTCGCTTCGGGCACCACCGGGGCGATGCTCGGCAACATCGTCTGGTACCTCGCCGCACGCGCGCTGGGGGTCGACCGGCTCAAGCCGTTCATCGACCGCTTTGGCCGCTGGCTGACGATCAGCTGGCCCGAAGTCCAGCGCGCCCAGGGTTGGTTCGTCGCTCATGGCATGGTGGTCGTGCTGGTCGGCCGGCTGGTGCCGACGGTGCGCTCGCTGGTGTCGGTCCCGGCTGGCCTGCTCCGTCTGCGCTTCCGGACCTTCTTCATCGGATCGCTGGTCGGCACCGCGGCGTGGACCGCGATCCTGACCGGAGCCGGCTACAAGCTCGAGCAGAATGTCAGCGAAGTCGGCAAGATCGTCGGCCCTGCTTCCAACGTCGTGCTGATCGTTCTTGCCGGCGCCTATCTGTGGCGGCTGTGGACCCACCGCCACCAGGGACAGTCGTAATATTGATCCGATTTGGACGTTAATCTGGTCGGTCTGCAGGCCAGTGTTTAACTGGACTATTTACCAAAATGGTTATTTAGCAATCTGTTTACCGGTACCGGTTGAAACGGTGGAGGTCGCGGCGATCGCCAGCTTCCCCACCGGTTGGTAACGCCGCGGCAAACCCCTTGATACCGCCGCTCAGGCTCGTGGATGCGCGTGTCGATAGACGTCGAGCAGGCGCGCCGCGTCGACCGCGGTATAGATCTGCGTCGACGAAAGGCTGGCGTGGCCGAGCAGCTCCTGCAGCGCCCGCAAGTCCGCCCCGCGCGCCAGCAAATGAGTCGCGAAGCTGTGGCGCAGCGCATGTGGCGTCAGGCTGTCGGGCAGGCCCAGCCGAGTGCGCGCGGCGCGCACTGCCCGCCGCACCAAATCCCCGTTCAACCGGCCGCCGCGCGCGCCGACAAACAGCGGCACGTCACCGATCAGCGGATAAGGACATTGCCGGATGTAATCCGTGATCGCCTCGGCGACCGCCGGCACGATCGGCACGACCCGCGTCTTCGATCGCTTGCCGGTGACCCGGATCGATGGCCCGACCGGCAGCACCCGCGCAGTCAGCGACAGCGCTTCGGCAACCCGCAGGCCGGCGCCGTAGAGCAACAGCAGGATGGCGAGGTCGCGCGCGCCGATCCATTCCGAAGACGCACCGGCGGCAGCGTCATTGGCGAGGCCCAGCGCGTCCGCCGGCGACGCCGGCCGCGGCAATGTGCGCGGCCGCTTGGGCGCGCGTGTGCGCGGCAGTTGCGGAGTCTGGCCCTGCTGCGCGGCGGCATAATTGAGGAACGCGCGCACCGCCGACAGTTCGCGCGCCGCGGACGATGCGCCAAGCCCGCTGCCGCGCCGATCGGCGAGGAAGGCGCGCATGTCCGATGCATTGAGCGCAAGCAGGGCAAAACGCCCGATCTGCTCGCCGCGATAGCGCCCGAGAAAATCGACGAAGCGGTGAGCGGTGGCGAGGTAGGCGCGGACCGTGTGCGGCGAACGCCGGCGGTCATGGAGGAGATAATTGCCCCAGCGCACGGCCAACTCGCGCGCCGGATGCCCGGTCAGCGCGTCGGTCGGCTCATTACGGGCGGGTCGATCAGCCACCGGCGGATCATAGCGCCAAGGCTACGGCCAAGGAACATCAGTAATTCCGAGCCGTGGCGCGCGTCGAGGCTTTGCGTGGTACGCTGGCCGAGCGCGATCAGCCCGGCTGGAAACGGCGGTTCGCAATCGATCCGGATCAGCGCTTCGGCGCGGATCAGGTCGCATGCCGGCCCGAACAAGGGATGGCCGCGCGCAACGGTGCGCATCTCGACCCCGTCGACTTGCTCGATCGCCCGCCCGAGGATCAGCGGTTCGACCATTTGCACCCCGTTGCCGTCGGCGCGGAAACCTTGGTCGCCGACGATCAGCGCCAGCGCGACCGCGTCGATGCCGAGGATCAGCGGCCATTCCTGGGTGACCACATGAAACAGTGCTTCGATGCTGTCGGCTTCGAGCGCGGCGAGCACCGCGCCGTGGATCGCTGAGACCGCGCCCGAATGGCCGCGGGCAAACGCAATCAGGTCCTGATTGGCTTCCTCGATCACGCCGAGGCGCTGCCGCAAGTGCGCCACAGCGCGCTCTTCGAACTGGATCACCCGTCCCATCGTGGACCGAGTGTAACCCGGCGACAGTTAATTTCCTACAACATGAAAATCGGCCATCGACTCTGATAATGAGCGGTGTAAAAATACGCTTATGATTTGGCTTGCCCTTGCCGCACAATTGAGTGCGCCGGTGCCGACCAACGATCTCTTGGTCAGGCCCGCTGACGTTCCTCTCGA
>JBDSGH010000133.1:0-8239 GCA_039919095.1 Sphingomicrobium sp.
AATTGGTCGCCGCGATAGACGTAGAAAAGCTGGGTCAGAAGATCGATCACGACCCGCGTCTCGCCGTCCTGCGGGATCGCCGCGACCCAACGGTAATCGCCCGGCCGGAGCGCCAGCGGGCCGAAGAGCGCGCGGGCGTCGCTATAGGCCTGCGGCGCGTTGCCTTGTGTCCAGCGGTACGGCAGCGGCGTGGTCGAGCTTGGCGGCGGCGGCGCGACCCGCTGCTGAGGAGCGGTCGAGCAGCCCGCGATCGCCAGCGCCAGTGCCGCCAGCGCCGCCTTGAGTGCGATTCGGATCGTCCTGCCCATGCGTCCCCCTGCCCCACTGACGCCCTTGAACAGCCCAAAGCCGGGCTGCCGTCAAGTTGCGCGCACCGCTGTTAAACTGCCGCTAATCGAGCGCGATCGGGACCCACCCTGTCCAAGGTTCCGCGATGGTCGAAGCGGCCGCGCCAGTCAGGTTGCGCGGCCGCCTCGTTCGTTATCCGCCTAAGTAACGGCGTCGATCACGGCCTGGATCACCCGCGTCTGCGGGTCGATCCGGTAGATGTTGCCGTCGCTGTAGCGGTACCAGCTTTGGGGCGTGTCGTAATAATCGCCGCGATAGCCCATCGGCACATTGTAGACGTCGTAGCCGGCCGGCATGACCTGGCCGACGCCGAAGCTGTTGCCGGTCAGCAGTGCCGCGACGCCGTGGACCATCCGGGTGTTCGGATCGACCTGGTAGATGCCGCCGTTCAAATAGCGGTAATCGTAATTGGGCTCGACATTATACAGCCCCTGGTACGATTGCGGCACGTCGTAACCGGCATAGGCCGGCATCGGGTAACCGACCGCATAATTGTCATAAGCGACCGGCACCGCCGACTGGATCATGCGCGTGCGCGGATCGACGCCATAGATGTAGCCGTCGTCGTAGCGGTACCAATTATTGGCGTTGTCGGCGTACTGACTCCGATAGGCGTAGGGCACGTTATAGGTGTCGTAGCCGAGCGGTAGCTGTTGGCCGACGCCGAGGTTGGTGCCGGTGACCAGCGCGACCAAAGCCTGGACCAGCTGGGTCGACGGATCGACCTGGTAAATCCCGCCATTGGCGTACTGGTAATTATAGCCCGGCGCCGCGTTGTAGAGATCGCGATAGCCGTACGGCACGCCGTAGCCGTTGTAACCGCCATAACCGGCATTGTAGTTGTCGTAGCCGCCATAGCCGCCGTAGCCATATTGGTTGCCGTAGCCGCCATAGGCATAGGACGGCGCCGGATAGCCGACGTTGTAGCCGTACGACAGCGGATAGACGTTCTGGATCATCCGCGAGTTGGGATCGACGCCATAGATGTAGCCGTCGTCGTAACGGTACCACATGCTGTTCGTGTCGCGGTACTGGTCGCGATAGCCGTAGGGCACGTTGTAGACGTCGTACCCCATCGGCAGCGGCTGGCCGACGCCAAGCGTGCGCCCGGTGAGCAGTGCGGCGACCGCCTGGATCAGCTGGCTCGACCGGTCGACCCGATAGATCGCGCCGTCGCCATACCGGTAATAATAATCCGGCGTGTCGTAATAGAGGCTTCGATAGCCGTACGGCACGTTGTAATTATCATAGCCGATCGGCACCGGCTGGCCGACCCCGAACGCCCCGCCGAGCAGCGGGTAGAGCCCGACCACGCGATAGTCGTCGCGGCTCAACTGGTAGAGATAGCCGTCGTCGTAATTGTAATTGTAGAGGTAGTTCGGGCTGGTGTCGTAGACCGAGCGATAGCGCTGCTCGGCGTAGTCATTGTACCAGTCGCGATTGTCGCTGTTCTGGGCGAAATTGACCCGCTGGCCGACCGCCGCGAGCGGACGAACCCGCCGCTGGCCATCGACATTGGCGACCTGGACCCGGCCGGCGGCGAGCGCCTGACGTTCGAAACGGCGGTCGTCGCGGTTCTGGATCCGGTCAATCCGCTGCTGGTCGCGGGTGAAATTGGCGGCGTTGCGCTGTTGCTGGCGCATCTCCTGCTGTCGCAACTGTTGCGCACGGGCCTGCTGCTGGGCGGCGTTACCGGTCCGCGCGGTGTTGCGCGCAACCCGCTCGGTGCGCTGCTGTTGCTGGCGAGCCTGTTGCTGCTGGCGAGCTTGCTGCTGGCGTTGGGTGCGCTCGACCTTGGCGCTTTGGTCACGCTTGACCGTTTGCGCGCGGACCTGCTGCTGGCGTTGGGCCTGGGCGCGCTGTTGGCGCTGGACCTGCTGCTGCTCACGCTGAGCCTGCTGGCGCTGGATCTGCTGCTGGCGCTGGGGCTGTGCCTCGCGCTGGACGCGCTGCTGACGCTGCGGAGCTTCGCGCTGGACCCGCTGCTCGCGCTGCGGGCGCTCGGCCCTAACCTGTTGCTGACGCTGGGGAGCCTCGCGCTGGACGCGCTGCTGGCGCTGCGGGGGTTCACGCATGACGCGCTGCTGCGGCGCCTCACGCTGGACACGCTGCTGCGGTGCCTGCTGTTGGGCGCGTTGCTGGCCGCGGTCGCCGCCGCGATTCTTGGCCTGGCCGCGCTGGGCCTGGGCATCGGCCCGCTCGGCAGCCCGGTCGTCCTTGTTGCGGCCGCCCTGGGCCTGCGCCGGTGCAGTAATCGCAAGCGCGGCGACCGATGCGATGAGTAACATCCTGGTCATGGCTCAAATCCTTGTAATGTCGCAGTAATTCTCAGCGACCTTGGCGTAGTGCGCCTGATTACAACATGAATGGAGCGCGCGAGTTGCATAATGCCGAGCCATTCGGCCCGGTCGCGCCTCGTTACAACGCGCTTGTTATCTGCCGTTCATCCGCCGCGGCCTCACTCAGCACCGGCCTGGGGACGGACGTGGACGCTCTTGATGTTGGTGAATTCGCGGATCCCGAACGCCGCGCATTCGCGGCCATAGCCCGAATGCTTGACTCCGCCGAACGGCATGCGCGGGTCGGAGCGGACGTTTTCGTTGACGAAGCTCATCCCCGCCTCGAGCTCGTCGGCGGCGATTCGGCGGCCGCGCTCGACATCACCGGTCAGCACACCCGAGCCGAGCCCGAACTCGCTGGCATTGGCGATTCGAATCGCATCGGCCTCGTCCTCGGCGGCGATGATCGCCGCGACCGGGCCGAATAGCTCGTCGTCGTGGGCCGGCTGGCCCGGGCGGACATCGGCCAGCACCGTCGCCGGATACCACGCGCCGGCGCGGTCGGGCACCGTGCCGCCAAGTAGAAGCCGGGCGCCGCGCGCGATGCTGTCGGTGACCTGCTGGTGAATCTCGTCGCGCGCCTTGACGCTGTTGAGCGGGCCGAAGCGGGTGCCGTCGTCGGTCGGGTCGCCCATTGCGAACTCGCGCATCGCCTCGACCATCGCCTGCTCGAACTCGGCAAGCTTGTCGCGCACGACGATGAAGCGCTTGCCGGCGATGCAGCTCTGGCCGCCGTTGACCATGCGCGCGGTCGCGCAGACCTTGGCGGCGGCGGCGATGTCGGCGTCCTCCAGCACCAAATAAGCGTCCGAGCCGCCAAGCTCGAGCACGCATTTCTTGAGCGCTCCGGCGGCCGCGGCGGCGACGCTTTTGCCGGCCGCGACGCTGCCGGTCAAAGTGACCGCGGCGACATGATCGTCGGCGATCAGCGCGCCCACTTCGCTGCTCGGCAGCAGCAGGGTGCGGAACAGGTCGCGCGGAAAGCCCGCCTCGATGAAGACCTGCTCGATCGCCAGCGCGCAGCCGGGGACGTTGCTGGCGTGCTTGAGCAGCGCCGCATTGCCGGCCATCAATGCCGGCGCGGCGAAACGGATGACCTGCCAGAACGGGAAGTTCCACGGCATCACCGCCAGCACCACGCCGAGCGGGTTGAAGGTGATGAACGCCTCGGGCCCGCCAATGTCGACCGGCTCGCGCGCCAGATAGGCTTCGGCATGGTCGGCGAACCAGTCGCACTGGAACGCGCATTTCTCGATCTCGGTGCGGCCGTCGCTGATCGGCTTGCCCATTTCGGCGGTCATCAGCCGGGCGAATTCGTCGCTCCGCCGGCGCAGCACCGCGGCCGCCTCGTGCATCAGCGCGGCGCGTTCGGCGAAGGTCGTCCGGCGCCACTCGCGGAAGGCGGCGTGGGCTGCGGCAGCGGCGGCGCGGGCATCGCCGATCGACTGCGCATCATAGGCCCGGCCGGGCTCGCCGGTCGCCGGATCGACGGTCTGCAACCGCGCCGCGCCGGTTTGCGCCGGGGCCGCGCCGGTGGCGAGCGTGGTGGTGTCTAGCTGATCGCTCATACGCGGATCCTTTTCCTGGTCGCTCCGTCCCTGCCCCCACCGCGCGCAAACGCGCCGTGCGGGCGTCGCCGTGACCCCACTTCCTACTCGCCAATCGGGCTCAGTCGGTCAACCGCCGGCGAAAGGTTTCGGGCAGGAATAGCAGGCCGACCACCAGCGTCAGCAGGGCGACGCCGATCGGGTACCACAAGCCGAAATAGATATCGCCGGTGGCCGCGACCATGGCGAAGGCGGTGGTCGGCAGGAAGCCGCCAAACCAGCCGTTGCCGATGTGATAAGGGAGCGACATTGACGTATAGCGGATGCGGGTCGGGAACAGCTCGACCAGCAACGCCGCGATCGGCCCGTAGACCATCGTTACATAGAGCGCGAGAACGAACAGGATCGCTACCACCAGCGGCTTGTTGATCGCCGCCGGGTCGGCCTTGGCGGGATAGCCGACTGCGTCCAGCGCTGCTTTGGCCCGTCTCTGGAAAGCGGAAATCGCAGTCTTGCGCGCGGCGCCGTCGAGCAGGCGGGTGTCGACCCCTTCGACCATGTCCGTGCCGATCCGGATGCTGGCGACGGAGCCGCGCGGAACGGCGACATTGTCGTACGACACCGACGCCTTGGCGAGGAACGCCTTAGCGACGTCGCACGAGCGCGCGTCAAACTTGTTCTTGCCGATCGGGTCGAACTGGAACGAGCATTCGCCCGGGTCGGCGAGGACGGACACCGGCGCCGTCGCCTGGGCCCGCGCGAGCGCGGGATTGGCGGCGGCGGTGAGCGCGCCGAACAATGGGAAATAGGTCAGCGCGGCCAGCGCGCAGCCGGTCATGATGATCGGCTTGCGCCCGATCTTGTCCGACAGCCAGCCGAACACGATGAAAAACGGGGTCGCCAGCGCCAGCGCAATCGCGATCAGAATGTTGGCCGTCGCGCCATCAACCTTGAGCGTTTTTTCGAGGAAGAACAGAGCGTAGAATTGGCCCGCGTACCACACCACGGCCTGACCGGCGACGGCGCCCAATAGAGCGACGATCACCAGTTTGAGGTTGGACCAGCGCCCGAACGCCTCGGTCAGCGGCGCCTTGGATCCCTCCCCTGCGGCCTTCATCTCGCGGAACACCGGGCTCTCCTCGAGCTGCAGGCGAATCCACAAGGACAGTGCCAGCAGCACGATCGAGATCAGGAACGGGATCCGCCAGCCCCAATCGGCGAACGCCTCCTCGCCGATCGCGGTGCGGATGCCGATCACCACCAGCAGGGCGGCGAACAGGCCGAGCGTCGCGGTGGTTTGGATGAAGCTGGTGAACAGCCCGCGCTTGCCATCGGGGGCATGCTCGGCGACGTAGGTCGCGGCGCCGCCATATTCGCCCCCAAGCGCCAGCCCCTGGAGCAGCCGCAGCACGACCAACAGCACCGGCGCCGCGACCCCGATCGAGGCGTAACTGGGCAGCAGCCCGACGAGGAAGGTCGACAGCCCCATGATGCCCATGGTGACGAGGAAGGTGTTCTTGCGTCCGACGAGGTCGCCGATGCGCCCGAATAGAATCGCCCCGAACGGCCGCACGGCAAAACCGGCGGCGAAGGCGGCAAGCGCGAGGATGAAGCCGGTAGTGTCGTTGACGCCAGAGAAGAATTGCGCCGAAATGACCGTCGCGAGCAGGCCGTAGAGATAGAAATCATACCATTCGAAGATCGTCCCGAGCGACGATGCGCCAATGACGAAAGCCGACGATTGGCGAGGCGGCCGAGAAACGCTCATGGGCGTGCAAACGGACAGCGCGCGAAGATCGTTTCCTTGCTGAATATGTGGGTCACGAGCCCCAATGCCTCCAGGCATGGCCAATGCAAGCGATAATCGGGCATGGGACGCAGCCTATTGCTGGACTTGGATCAGCGGTCCGCCAGGTTCCGAGCCGGCGGTGATGACCAGGTAGCGCCGCATGTCCGGCGCGCTGCCGGTGACCAGTTCGCGCAACGGACCGACCGAGTTGACGATCGCGCTGCCCGCGGGGTTGGTCATAAATTTCGCAAGCGGGAGAATGGTCCCGCCGCCATCCGCCCGGCTCGACAGGCCGAGCACATAGGGCGCCTTGGGCTGGAGACCGGCAACCGCCGCCTGCAGCGTCTGCACCTGGCCCTGGTCGAACAGCGTCACCTGGCTTCGCCCGGTGCCGGCCAAGTTCAACTCGACGCTGTTGCCGGCCACCGCCAGCGGTACGAGGTTGGCTAGCCCGTCCCCGCTCGGCACCGCGCCCGGAAGGTAAGCGACGCCTTGCGGGCCCTGACCGATCGGGATGGACGCGATGACGCTGTTGCTCGCGGTGTCGATGGCGGCCACCGCATCGGCATTCTCGAGTCCGACGTAGACCCGCGAGCCATCGCCCGACGGCCACACGCCATGCGGCAGCGCGCCGACCGGTATCGCCGCGACCTGGGTGAAGTCGCCGGTGCGGTACACCTTGACCAGATTTTCAGTGCCGACCGTGACGTAGGCGAATTGCCCGTTGCGGTTGCGAACGATGTTGACGTGATTGGTAATCGGCCCGGTATCGATCAGCTTGAGCATCGCGAACGGCGGCCGGGCGCCGAAGACCATGACTTTGCCAATGTCCTTGAGTGTCATCCACACTTGCTGACCGTCCGGTGTCGCCGAAATGTCGGGGCAGAACGGGCTCGGCTGGGCAACCCGCCCGGCAATCTTGTGAGTCGCGGTGGCGATGACCACGGTCTGCGGCGTGAAGCTCGAGCAGACATAGCCATAGCGTCCGTCGGGCGAGAAGATCGTCATCCCGGGGCCATTGGGGACTGTGATCCGGCCAATCTGGGCATAGGTTTTGCCGTCGAGCACGGCGACATAGTCTTGGCCGCGCACGGTGACCCACACCTCGCGCCCGTCGGGGCGGAAGAAGGCCTCGTGCGGGGACCGTCCAACGTAGGTGGTGTGCTTGATCGTGTTGGTCGCGGTGTCGATGAAGGTGACCGAATTCGAGCCGACCGAAACCACCGCCAGCGTCTTGCGATCAGGTGAGAAGCCCATCCCGTGAACCAGCAATTGCCCGCGATAGAGCGGCGACAGATTGGCCGGCGTCTGGTCGCCCAGCTTGATCACGCCGACTAGGCGGTTAGCCGACGGATCGATCACCGACACGGTGTTGGAAAATTGGTCGGAGGTATAGAAACGGTCGTGCGCGCTGATCGCGATGTCGGGTGCCGCGTTGGGCACCTGTTGCGCGGCGGCGGGAGCGGCTAGCCAGGCCACGATGAAGACGAGACGGCGGCTTGCAGCTGGCGTCATAGTCGATCTCCAGTGGTTGGGATCGAGCGCCGGCGTGGGCCGCCTGTTGGCGCTGCGAAGATGCTTTGCATGACGACGATTTCCTGTTGCTGCTCGACGATGATGCCCTGCGCCAGGCGGCGCAGCCGCTCATCCTTGCCGAAGCGCAACTCGATCCGAGCCATGTCGATCGCTCCCTGGTGATGGGGGATCATCATGTGGGCGAAGGCTCGATCCGGATCGCTGCCGGCGTGGACTGCCATCGCGCCATGCATTCGCGCCATGGCGCCCGCCATCTCCGATGCAAAATCGTCCGCCCGGGCCAGCGCCGCCACCGACAGCGGCAGCGCAATAATTGCGATCAGTCGGACTGGGATGGTCACCGGCGTCCTCCAGCTTGGCCAGCTGCGAAGACATCGCGGACCGCGACGGCGCCACGGTTCAATGGATCAGCAAGCTATGCTGAACAGGGAATTATCATAGATTGAAAGTTGCCGCGAGCTAAGCTTCCGCCGCCGAGCCAAACAGGATTCAGGCGCGCCTCACTCCCACTCGATCGTGCCGGGCGGCTTGCTGGTGTAATCGTAGGTGACGCGGTTGATGCCGGGCACTTCGTTGACGATCCGCGTCGCGACCCGCGACAGGAAAGCCGCGTCGAACGGGTAGATGTCGGCGGTCATGCCGTCGACGCTGGTCACCGCGCGCAGCGCGCAGACGCTGTC
>JBDSGH010000134.1:0-9388 GCA_039919095.1 Sphingomicrobium sp.
GCCGAAGCGACCGCTACATATGGCGCTCGTGACACAACAATAGCTGCCAAATTTATGTCCGGCTGGTTGGTTATGATTGTTGTTAGGTCAACGGCACCGCTGATAAGCAAAAAGAACATAGCGCAAAGAATAATCAGCGGGCCAAGAGCGTATTGTAGATACCTTCGGGTTTTGCCAATCCGGCTGCGAGGCCCCACGATAGAATGAGCCCACCAACAAAGAAGGCGATGAATCCAACCATCTCGCACTCCTTCGATACTTACCGTCGACAATTATTCGCCACTCCCAATCGACTACCCCCCGTCTTCCCCGCACCTAGGCAACCCTGCGTTGATCACCGGATAATCCTTCGAGCCGGTCCCCCTGTATTCATCCGGCGCTCTCAGGCAGTAACCGGATTGCGTTTTCGCCGGGATTTTCACCGCGCCAGACCTTAGGAAGACCGCTCCATTTGCCATTTTCTGTCGGGCCGCACCGGATGCCGATCCCCCCGCTTCGCTTCCCGCGACCATGAAGCGCGCCGACCATGCTTTCGGCTTCGAATTCTCTGCGAGCGTTGCGGCATATTGAGCTGGCACGGGCCTCCCCGGCTTCTGCACGACGTAAGCGAAAGGATAGCGTTCTCCGTTCCAATCGACATCCAGCCGAAGTTCGAACGGCGGATCGCCCTTCTTGAGTTTGTCGAGCACGATCAGCCCCGCATAGGTTGACCCGGGATCGATCGTCGTCCGCTGCACGACGTGGCTATCCAGAAGCTCGAGCGTTGCATCCAGTTGATACTGGATGGCAGCAACGCCGAAAGCCGTATCGGCGGCGATTGCATTTGCGCGAAACTGGCCGGCGAGGCTCGGGTAACTGGAGTGGACGGTATACGAGCCGTAGGGGCTGGTAATCGTGCTGCGGTAGGTGTTGCGCTGGCTCGCGGCGAGACCGGCCCCAAGACCTCCGACCATGGCCAGTCCGAACTGGGTCCACCACGCCTTTTGCTTGGCCTGGCGCTGCAACTCCTCGACCGAGAACACCCTCAATGGCGCACCGTCGGAACTGGCATGAATGTCCTCCAGGCCGATGTTCACCGGTTCTGGCCCGGCATTGTAGAAGGCAATCGCAAACATTGGTCGGTTGTTGTGGAAACCCATGGATCGCAACTGGATTGCGCCACGCTGTTGTTGCAGATCGAGCGTCGGCACGCCTTTCACATATCGCGCTCCTTCTTTGCCGACGATCAAGCCATGCATGTCGAATGGTTTGCTCGCTTCTGCCGAAGTGGAGCACAGCATGAGTGCACAAATCGCCAATGTTCGCGCGGCCATAAACTATCCCCCCGACTCGTCCCCCGAGCGCGAGATAGTGTTGTTAATTTTACGTTTAACTCAAGCGAATTGCAGAATTCGGCTCCCCAGTTGGGACACGACGCATGCACGTTGCCCATGTCCACGCAGAGCCATCGCCTCCGCCACTGCCCCCAAAAAACAACTGTCCTACACGCCGGAAGTATGATCCAATACGGTTCGTGACAGGCAGCAAGAACAAACCTCTGGTGGTTGTCACCAGTTTCTCCCCGGCCCCCGTCCGCGCGCGCTGGCATGGTTGGACTCCGCAGAAGCAGATCGACTTTGTCGAGGCGCTGTCGGAGACCGCTTGTGTGGCCGAGGCGTGCCGCCTGGTCGGGATGTCGGCGGTGTCGGCCTATGCGCTGCGGTGGCGGCCGTGCGCGCGCCATTTTCGCGCGGCGTGGGACGCGGCGCTCGACATGGGCGTCCACCGGCTCGAGCAGGTCGCGCTCGGCCGCGCGCTCAACGGCGTTGCGCGCCCCGTCTTCTACCAGGGCGAGCAGGTCGGCGAGTGGCGCGAATATGACGAGCGGCTGACGATGTTCCTGCTGCGCTACCGCCGTCCGGCGCGGTTCGGGGCCCAGCTCGACCATGGCCCCGCTGCGCCCGCCGAGCACGAGCCCGAGGACGAAGCCGCGGCCCGCCTCGACTGGCATTGCGACGAGATCAGCGAGCTCCAGCCGTCGCTGTTCGAGGACGCCGACGATGAATCAGGCGACGACGATCGGGCGATTGACCTCGACCCGCAGGATGGCGAGAAAGCGCCCGTTACACCGCCTCCGCCCACGCCCGAACCTCCGACAACGCCCGAACCTCCCCCGGCTTCAAAATCGCCCCACCCAAAGCGGCGTAAACATTGTTAAGAACGGGCACCTGGATACCGTCCACCCGAATGCAGGAGCTCAAGCCTTGCCGACCATCCTTCGCACCTGGCGCGGCCGCATCCGCAGTGCCGACCGCGCCCAATATGTCGCCTACATCCGCGCCACCGGGCTCGACGATTATGCCACGACCCCGGGCAACCTCGGCCACCAGATGCTGACCCGCGACCTTGGCGACGGCACCAGCGAAGTGACCACCATGAGCTGGTGGGCGTCGATGGATGCGATCCGCGGTTTCGCCGGCGACGATCCCGAGCGAGCGCGTTATTATCCCGAGGACGACCGCTTCCTGCTCGATCGCCCCGAATGGGTCGAGCACGCCACGGTCGAAGCCGCCCGCATCACGGTCGAGGTCTGACGCTCACCCCCCGCCCCGCCGCCCGACCGCCCCACTTCCCGGAGACCGCCGCCATGCAACGCCACAACCCGTTCCCAGTGCTCGGCGGCTATGACACGGTCTATGCCCACGGCGTCGAAGTCCGCGCCGGCGCGCGCACGCTGTACATTTCGGGCCAGGCCGGGCTGGTCGACGACGATCGCCTCGCCGCTGGCGGGTTCGAGGCCCAGTGCCGCCAGGCGATCGCCAATCTCGAACGCGTGCTGGGCTCGGCCGGAATGTCACTCGCCGACTTGGTCAAGATCACTGCTTTCCTCACCCGGCGCGAGGATCTGCCCGTGCTGCGCGCGGTCCGCGCCGATCGGCTCGCGGTGGCGCCTGCGGTGACGGTGGTGCTGGTCGCCGGGCTGCACGACCCCGACTGGCTGGTCGAAATCGAAGCGGTCGCGGCGGCGGTTTAGGGGGTTCCGGCCGAAATCACCGCGCACGCAAGCCGGTCGCCGCTGTTGCCGCTCGGATCGGTCGCATAATCGTCCGGCCCGCCGTGGATCACCAGCGCGGCGCCGTCGCCGTCGAGCAAAGTGGCGAAGCTCGCCTGGGGCAGGCTGACCGCTTCCTGCAGCACGCCGTTGGCCGATACGGTGACATTGGGCAGGTCGCCCGCGTGGGGCCCGCCCGGGGCGTTGAAGCCATGCTTGTGCCCGGCCGGGTTCCAGTGCGGTCCGGCGCTGGTGAATTTGGGCCCGTCGCAGCGGCCGACGGCGTGGACGTGGATGCCGTGAATGCCGTGCGGCAGCCCCGCGGCGGCGATGCGGAAGGTCACTCCGCCCGGCGTCTGCCACATCCGCACCTGGCCGATCGGCTGGCCGGCGGCGTTGACCAAGGCAAAAGTCGGCCCGCCCGCCGGTTCGCCGGTGGTGGTGCAGCCGGCCACGAGCAACGGAGCAAGGAAGACGATAAGTTGGCGCATGATTAATCTCCCTCAGGTCTCAACCTGTCACTCGGGACTTGGTTCAGCCTCGATCTTGGCCAGCACCGCGCCCTCGCTGACCTGCGTTCCCGCCTGCGCGCTCAATTCCGCCACCACCCCGTCGAACGGCGCGGTCAGGCCGTGCTCCATCTTCATCGCTTCCAGAGTCAGCAGCCGCTGGCCCTTGGTCACCTTGTCGCCCTGCGCCACCTCGACCGCCGTCAACCGCCCCGGCATCGGCGCGACGATCGCCCCGCTGCCCGCCGCCGCGCCGACGCTGCCGCGCGCGGTCAGTGCGAATTCGTAGGCCTGGCCTTCGTAGAATGCGACCACCCGCTCATCGTCGCGGAAGCCCGAGACCGCCGCCACCGGCTGGTCGTCGTCGAGTGCGATACTGCGGAATTGCCCGCCCTGGCCGAGCGCGACGCTGGCGAACGGCGCGGCATTCATGCGAAACCCGGACAGATCGGCCAGCGCCTGCTCGTCCTCGGGCAGCGCGGTCGCCACCGCCGCCGCGCCGCGCCACAGCGCATCGTCGGGCTCCGGATCGGGCACCAGCGCGTCGAGGTTGCGCTCGATGAAGCCGGTATCGACCTCGCCGGTGCCGAAACCGGGAAACAACAGCGCGTTGAACAGGAAGCCGGCGTTGGTCCGCACCGGCCACACCTCGACCCCGTCGAGCATCCCCGCCAGCCGCCCGATCGCTTCGTCGCGGTCGCCGCCGTGAGCGATCAGCTTGGCGATCATCGGGTCGTAGAACGGCGAAATCGCATCGCCCTCCTCGACCCCGGTTTCGATCCGGCCGTCTTCGCCGAGGTCGAAATGCTCGAGCCGCCCAACGCTCGGCAGGAAGCCCTTGGTCGGGTCTTCGGCATAGAGCCGCGCCTCGATTGCGTGGCCGGTGATGCTCAGCTTCTCCTGCCGCAGCGGCAGCCGCTCGCCGCTTGCCACCCGGAGCTGCCACTCGACCAGATCCTGCCCGGTAATCTCCTCGGTCACCGGATGCTCGACCTGCAGCCGGGTGTTCATTTCCATGAACCAGATGCGGTCGGGCTTGAGGCCGTGCGAAGCGTCGGCGATGAATTCGACCGTCCCCGCGCCTTCGTAATTGACCGCCTGCGCCGCTCGCACCGCCGCCCCGCACACCGCTTCTCGCGTTACCGCGTCCATCCCCGGCACCGGCGCTTCCTCGATCACTTTCTGGTGGCGCCGCTGCAACGAGCAGTCGCGCTCGAACAGATGGACAACGTTGCCGTGCGCATCGCCGAACACCTGCACTTCAATGTGGCGCGGCGAGATGATGTATTTCTCGATGATCACGCGGTCGTCGCCGAAACTCGACGCCGCCTCTCGCTTGCAGCTGTCGAGCGCGTCGGCGAAATCGCCCGCGGCGTCGACCCGCCGCATGCCCTTGCCGCCGCCGCCAGCGACCGCCTTGATCAGCACCGGGTAACCGACCTTGCCCGCTTCGGCCTTGAGCACGACGGGCGACTGGTCCTCGCCAAGATAGCCCGGTGTCACCGGCACCCCGGCCGCGGCCATCAGTTTCTTGGCCGCGTCTTTGAGGCCCATCGCGCGGATGCTCGCCGGCTTGGGCCCGACCCACACCAGCCCAGCGTCAATCACCGCCTGGGCGAAGTCGGCATTCTCGCTGAGGAAGCCGTAGCCCGGGTGGATCGCTTCGGCCCCGCTGGCCTTGGCCGCGGCGATGATCCGCTCGCCGACCAGGTAGCTCTCGCGCGCCGGACTCGCCCCAATATGCACCGCTTCGTCGGCCATCCGCACATGCAGCGCCTTGGCGTCGGCGTCCGAATAAACCGCCACCGTCCGCACGCCGAGCGACCGCGCGGTGCGGATCACCCGGCAAGCAATCTCCCCGCGATTGGCGATGAGCAAGGATTTGATCATTGTATCGCCACGCTCAGGCGCGGACTTCCTCGATGCCGACGCTGTTGCGGCGGAGGGCTTTCAAGACCGTGTCGACGATCGCCGCGGCGTCGAGCCCGGCTTCGGCATATTGCTTGTCGGGCTTGTCATGCTCCTGGAACCGGTCCGGCAAGCGCATCGTGCGCAGCTTCAGGCCGGCGTCGATCAGCCCTTCGTCGCTGGCCAGGGTCAGCACGTGGGCGCCGAGGCCGCCGATTGCCGCTTCCTCGATCGTCACTGCAACCTCGTGGCTGGCGAGCAGCTTGCGGATCAGCTCGGCGTCGAGCGGCTTGGCGAAACGCAGGTCGGCGACCGTCGCCGGCAGGCCCATCGCGTCCAATTGGTCGGCGGCTTTCTCGGCTTCCTCGAGCCGCGTGCCGAGCGACAATATGGCGACCGTCTTGCCCTCCCGCACCACGCGGCCCTTGCCGATCTCGAGCGCCTGCGGCTGGGCCGGGAGCTGCAGCCCGCGCCCTTCGCCGCGCGGATAGCGAACCGCGATCGGGCCGCCGTCGTGCAGCGCCATGGTGTGGATCATGTGAGTCAGTTCAACCTCGTCGGCCGCGGCCATGACGGTGAAATTGGGCAGGGTGCACAGATAAGCGAGGTCGAACGCGCCGGCGTGGGTCGCGCCGTCGGCACCGACCAGCCCGGCCCGGTCCATCGCAAACCGCACCGGCAAATTCTGGATCGCGATGTCGTGGACGACCTGGTCGTAAGCGCGCTGGAGGAAGGTCGAATAGATCGCGCAGAACGGGCGAAAGCCGGCCGCTGCAAGCCCGCCGGCGAAGGTCACCGCATGCTGCTCGGCAATGCCGACGTCGAAGGTCCGCTTGGGGAAGCGCTCGCCGACCTTGTCGAGCCCGGTGCCCGACGGCATTGCGGCGGTGATCGCGACCACTTTGTCGTCGCGCTCCATTTCCGCCAACAGCGCGCCGGCGAACACCGAGGTGTAGCTCGGCGGCCCGCCGCCCGGCCCCTTGTCCTGCTTGCCCGAAACGACGTCGAACTTGACCACGCCGTGATATTTGTCGGCCGCCGCCTCGGCCGGGGCATAGCCCTTGCCCTTCTTGGTCACGACATGGACCAGCATCGGCCCCTCGGCGGCATCGCGGACATTCTCGAGGATTTCGACCAGCGCCTCGACATTGTGGCCGTCGACCGGGCCGACGTAGTAAAAGCCCAGTTCCTCGAACAGCGTGCCGCCGGTCCAGAAGCCGCGGGTATATTCCTCGGCCCGCCGCGCCCAGCGATGAATCGGCCCGGGCAGGCGCCGCGCGACTTTCTGCGCGGCGCGGCGCGGAGTAAGATATTTGGCCGACGACACCAGCCGCGCCAGCGAATTGCTCAGCGCCCCGACCGGCGGCGCGATCGACATGTCATTGTCGTTGAGGATGACGATCAGCCGGTTGCCCGCCGCCTGGGCGTTGTTCATCGCTTCATAGGCCATGCCGGCGCTCATCGCTCCGTCGCCGATCACCGCGATCGCTCGGCCGGGTTCGCCCGACAGCTTGGCGGCGACCGCGAAACCCAGTGCCGAGGAGATCGAGGTCGAGCTGTGGGCCGCCCCGAACGGGTCGTATTCGCTTTCGCTGCGGCGGGTGAAACCGCTCAGCCCGGCGCCCTGCCGCAAGGTGCGGATGCGGTCGCGGCGGCCAGTGACGATCTTGTGCGGATAGGCCTGGTGGCCGACGTCCCAGATCAACTTGTCGCGCGGCGTGTCGAATACGTGGTGGATCGCGACCGTCAGCTCGACCACGCCGAGGCCCGCTCCCAAGTGCCCGCCGGTCACCGAGACCGCCGAAATCACCTCCTGGCGGAGCTCGTCGGCGAGCTGCGGCAGCTGCCCCTTGTCGAGCGCGCGGAGATCGGCGGGCGAAGCAATGGTGTCGAGCAGCGGCGTGATCGGACGGTCACTCATGCGCGGCTCCATAGCCCGAGCGCGGCCGGGAAGTCGAACATTCTAATCCTCGCTGGTGCCATGCGACGACCATCGCGCACGTCGCGCGGACTGGCATGAGCAGTTTGTGATCAATCGCTGAAATCCGGCCCGCGGCCGATTTAGTTGCTCTCGCAGTCGCCGCAGGTGCCGCGCACTTCGATCACCGGGCGCGGGGCCGAGAAGCCGGCGGTCTTGGCCGCTTCGCGCACTCCGCCGGACAAGGTGTCGTCGTCGATGTGGACGGTCTGGCCGCAGGTGTCGCAGATCAGGAATATGCAGTCGTGGAGGCAGTCGGGGTGGGCGTTGGCGACATAGGCGTTGGCGCTTTCGACCCGCCGCGCGAGGTTGGCGCCGACGAACAGGTCGAGAATGCGATAGACGCTGTTGGCCGCGATCCGCCGGCCTTCGGCGGCCGAGACCGCCTCGGCGATGTCATAGGCTGAAGCCGGCTGGGTGAAGCCGGCAAGGGCGTCGAACACCGCCGCGCGCATGCCGGTCCACTGCTCGCCCTGGCTGGTCAGCCGGTCGCGCGCCGCCGATCGCAGCGCCTCGCCTTCGTGCAATTGATGGTCGTGCCGCGTCACGGACATTGAAATAGGCTTTGCCGGGCGTTGGGGCAAGAAGCGCGGCGGATCCAATCCGCTATTGAACCGGCGGACCGGCGCTTCGTTGGCACGAGCATGAATCCAACCCTTGGCGATCTCGAGGCCCCCGCCCGGCGCGACCAGCATGAAGGCGAAGGCGCCACCCGCGGCACCGCGCGGATGGAGGCGTTTGCAGACGGCGTGTTCGCGATCGCCTTCACTCTGCCGATCTTCAACATCGTGATGCCCGGAGTTGCGCGCAGCGGAGCGCTGCTTGGCCAGGATTTGTGGACCATCTGGCCGCAATATGGCGGCTATCTGCTCGCCTCCACGATTATCGGCCTGTACTGGGTCCACCATCATTTTTCGGGCGCGATCTATCGCACCACCGGCCACTGGTTCCTGGTCGCGACCACCATCTTCCTCGCCACGATCGGCTTCATCGCTTTTCCCGCCCGGGTCTTTGCAGGCAATTTTTCCGATCCGCTGGCGCGCGCGCCCGCGAGCCAGTTCCTGGTCTTCTCGCTGGCCGCGGTGTCGCTCGCCTGGCTGCTCAAGTGGAACGTCGGCCGGACCCGCGGCCAGGTCGATTCGCGGCTCGAACCGGCCTATATCGGCCGGCTCAACCGCCGTTACCGCTATATGGCGCTGTGGAATATTGCCGCCGCTGCGCTGTCGCTGGTGGTGTGGCAGGCCGGGCTGGGGATGGCGGTGGCCGGCCTCGCGTTCAAGATCCTGCCGCCCGAAACGCCGCGTTACCGGACCGAAGCGCCGGCGGTCGAGGGCGAGGAATGAAGCGCCGGTCTACTCGGCCGCCATGCCGTTGAGGCGATGACCGAGCGCCAGGATCGACACCCCGAGCACGGTATAAATCGCTTCGCTGCCGTCGTGCGGCATGGTCAGTGCGCCGGCCATCACGCCAAGACCGAGGCTGCCGACCGCGCTCGGCATCATGAAGCCATGCTCGAGCACGCCGCGCCCAAGGGCGATCGCGCCGAGCACCATGGCGATGCTCAGGCCAACTTCGTGGACCCACGGCTGGCCCAGCACTCCGCTGGCCGAGGCAAGCAGGCCGAAGAAAACGGCGGTGCCGATGCAGTGGACCATGCACAGCCCGGACAGGCCGATCGCGACGCGGTCGAGCCCGGCCAACCGCGACTTGCCGTGCGGGTGGGCCCGAGAGGGATGGAAAAGCGACGTAGCCATGCGTGAGACCATATATCCTCGCAGGACCGAAGTTACAACATCACATCAGCCTTATGACCCAGCCTATCGGCCCCTTGCGGTCAGAGCGCCGCGCGGCGCATAGGCGCGCCCGATGGAATCCGTGCTTTCTCCGCCAGTTGCGCCCGCGCTTGGCCGGCCGCGCCCGCGCGCCTTGTCCAACTTGCTGCTGATCGTCGCCGGGCTGGTG
>JBDSGH010000135.1:0-9966 GCA_039919095.1 Sphingomicrobium sp.
GCCTGAGCC
Organism: Sphingomicrobium sp.; assembly: GCA_039919095.1. GTDB lineage: Bacteria > Pseudomonadota > Alphaproteobacteria > Sphingomonadales > Sphingomonadaceae > Sphingomicrobium. Next base: position 10 of record JBDSGH010000135.1, read on the forward strand.
GGTATTCGCGAACGCCCGCGCGGCTGGCGTTACGCTTGCCACTCCGGCCGCGCTGAACCCGACTGAGGCAGGCAGGGCGCTGACCGCGTTTCGGCTGAGCTGCCCGGTGCTGGTCAAGCGCGCCGACGCCAGCGGGCTGACGATTGCTGCGGACTGGCAGCCGCTGTGCACCGAAGCGCAAGCGGTGCAACCCGCCGATGCGCCGGCCTTTTTCCGCGATCGTTTCGAGTGGGCTCGGGTCGGCCCGGGCGAGGCGTTCGCGACCGGCTATTATGAGCCTGAAATCGCTGGATCGCGGGTCGCGGCGCCGGGATTTGCCGTCCCGGTCTATGCGATCCCGCCCGACCTCATCCGCTGCACGCGGCCCGACGGCGTCGAGGGGCGTGGCCGGATCGACGAGAGCGGCGTCTGCGTCCTGTATCATGACCGCGGCGCGATCGATGATGGCGCGCTGGCGGCACGCGGGCTCGAGATTGGCTGGGCGGCCGATCCAATCGAGATGTTCTTCCTCCAGATTCAGGGATCGGGGCGGCTGAAGCTGCCCGACGGCGGCGTGATGCGGATCGGCTATGCCGGGCAGAACGGGCGCGAATATGTCGGCATCGGGCGCCTGCTGCGCGAGCGCGGTATCTTGCCGGCCGGCGGGGCGTCGATGCAGGGCATCGTCGACTGGCTGCGGACGCATCCTGACGAGGGCCGCGCGCTGATGCGCGAGAATCTGAGCTATATCTTTTTCAAGGAATTGACCGGGGCAGGACCGCTCGGTGCGCTCAACGTGCCGGTGACGCCGCGCGGCACGGTCGCCGCCGATCCCAAGTTCGTGCCGTTGGGCGCGCCGGTGTTCCTGTCGCTCGACCGGGCCGAGGCCTCTGGCCTGTGGGTCGCGCAAGACACCGGCGGGGCGATCAAGGGCGCCAACCGGTTCGATACCTTCTGGGGCGCGGGCGCGAGCGCCGAGACGACCGCGGGAGGCATGTCGGCCAAGGGACAGGCGCTGATCCTGCTGCCCAGGGGCGTGGTCGCGCGTGCGCAGCCTCTCCGCTGACGAGGCCCAGTTGTGGGCGAGGGTCGCGGCGACGATCCGCCCCTTGTCGCGCGATCTGGTCGAAGCGCCGCCGCTTGCCGTAGCGCCGATCGCGGTGCCGACCGGGACACCGCCAGCCAAAGCGCGCGGCCGGGTGCCACCGCCGCGAGCGATTGCGCCCGTCGCGCTGCCGGCGCGATTGCTCCAGCAAGCCACGCTCGACGGCGGATGGGACCGCGACATCAAGACCGGGCGGATCATGCCCGATCACACGCTCGACCTGCACGGCCACAACCTCGACCGGGCGTGGGAGGCGATCGACCGCGCGCTCGGCGAGGCGATTTCGGGCGGCGACCGGGTGTTGCTGTTAATTACCGGGCATGAGCGGCGCGGCGAGCCGCCGCTCGAACGCGGCCGGATCCGCGCGGCGGTGCATGACTGGCTGTCGGCGTCACGCCACGCCGCGAATATCGCCGCGGTGCGCGGTGCGCACCGGCGGCACGGTGGTGGCGGAAGCCTGTATATAATCCTCCGTCGCCGGTAGGTTTTCCACTCTTTCTTAACCTCGACTGTTTAGTGCTGGGTGCCTGACGATCATCGCGAGATGAAGCGAAGAGGGCATAAAGATTTCCAGCAATAGGGAAGGTGCGGCGCAGAAGCTGAGCAACGTGGTCCTTTCGGGCGCTGCGGGGGTCGCGTCGTTCATTTTCTCGCTGACCGCGTTCCTCTACCTGACCAGTTTCAATCAGCAGATCGTCGCGTCGATCGCGGCGGGGGCGTTCTGCCTGCTGGTCAGCTATATCGCGTCCGAACGGCCCAACAGCGAACGCGCGCGGGCGCTGAACGCGCTGGGGGAGCGCCTGCTCGCGGTCGAACAGGGCGACCTGACCAGCCCGACCCCGCGGATCGTGCGCGAAACGATGCCCAAGCTCGCGACCGCGGTCGACAGCCTGTTCGCCGAAGTGCGCGCGTCGATCGAGAATGCGCATGCGCTTGGCATGTACGATCCGGTGACGTCGCTGCCCAACCGGCTCCATTTTCGCGCCGAGGCCGACAAGATGCTCGCCGCCAGGCCGCCCGCGACCAAGGCGGCGATGCTGTTCGTCGATCTCGACCGGTTCAAGAACGTCAACGACAGCCTGGGCCATGCGCGCGGCGACCAGCTGCTGATCATGGTCGCCAACCGCCTGCGCGTGGTGGTCACCGCCGAATTTGGCGAGAGCGTCAAGCGGCGGCCGATCCTGGCCCGGCTTGCCGGCGACGAATTCACCATGTTCTTTCCCGAAATCCAGTCGCCGGCGGATATCGAGCGGGTCGCCCGCCGGGTCGCGCTGGCGATCGCCGAGCCGTTCGAGCTGTGCGGCCACAGCGTCGACATCGGCGCTTCGGTTGGGGTCGCGATCTGCCCGGACCATGGCTTCAGCATCGAAGCGCTGATGCGCGCCGCCGACATCGCGATGTATCACGCCAAGTCCAACGGCGGCGGCCGCCATTGCCTGTTCAACGAACGCCTGGCGACCGAATATCAGGAGAAAGTCGAAACCGAGCGGGCGCTGACCGAAGCCGTCCAGCGCGGCGAGTTCCTGCTCGCATTCCAGCCCCAGCTGAGCCTGATCACGGGCGAGATCGCCGGGGCCGAAGCGCTGCTGCGCTGGAACCACCCGCAGGACGGGTTGCGGCTGCCGGCGACCTTCATCGGCGTCGCGGAACGCACCGGGGTGATCAGCGACATCGGCGAATGGGTCATCGGCGAAGTCGCTTCGGTGCTCAGTTTCTGGCTCAAAAGCGGGGTTGCCCGGCGCTTGTCGTTCAACGTCAGCCCGCGTCAGATCGAGCGCGCCGATTTCTTCGCGCGCCTGCGCCAGTCATTCGCCGACGAACATGTCCCATTGTCCCTGATCGAGCTCGAATTCACCGAAAGCGCGGCGATGGAGGTTGGCGATTCGGTGCTCGCCGAGATCGCTGCACTGCGCGCTGACGGCGCGACCATTGCGATCGACGATTTCGGCACCGGTTACTCCAACCTGGCGCGCTTGCGGACCATGCCGCTCGACCGGGTCAAGCTCGACCCGTCGCTGATCGCCGACATCGAGGATAACGAGCGCGCCCGGGTGATCGTCCAGGCGGTGATCCAGCTGATCCGCGGAGTTGGCTGCGAAATCGTCGCCGAGGCGGTCGAGACCGTCGCCCAGGCCGACATCCTGCGGGCGATGGGCTGCCACGTCGTGCAGGGCTATGTCTTCGCCCATCCGATGTACGAGGAGGAGTTCCTCGACTGGACCACCAACGCCACCCGCGGCTCGCGCTCGGTCGCCTAGACCGCCAGGTTTCGCTTTACGCGTTGCGAAGACGCAATCTCCGTGCGACGATTTACCGAGCAGGTTGACTGTAGGACTCGGCCCGACAATGACCAAATCTCTCGACCCGGGCGGCAAGCCCGAACGAACGCCGATGGTGCGTAAGGGCAGCCGCACGGCGCTCGCCGCCGAAGTCTCGCTGCGCCGGTCGGGCCAGCACAATTATCGCGCCAACGTCTACGACGTGTCCGAACATGGCTGTAAGGTCGAGTTCGTCGAGCGGCCGACGCTGGACGAGGTGGTGTGGGTCAAGTTCGAGGGGTTGGAAGCGCTCGAGGCGACCGTGTGCTGGGTCGACGATTTCGCCGCGGGCCTCGAATTCCAGCGCCCGGTCCACCCGGCGGTGTTCGAAGTGCTGTTGCAAAGGCTCGCCAACGCCCCTCACGAATAGGGGCGGCTAGTGGGGGCGCGGCACTTGCTCGCGGCGCAGTGCGAACCCGGGGTAGATCGTATAATCCTTGAGCAGGGCGCGGCCCCACGGGGTCAGCGCGGGGGTATAATGGAGCTTGCCCCACGCCACCAGTTCGGGCGGATGGGCGGCGAACAGCGCTTCGAACTCCGCGCGGGTTGTCGCATTGCCTTCGTCTTCGAGCAGCGGCGGCCAAGTGATTCCGGCCCATTCATAGCGCGCGTCGTGGAGGCAGACCGGGTTGGCGTAGAACTTCGTCAGCACCGGTCCGCGAATCCGGCGGCAGATTTCGCTCAGCAGCGGGAGCTGATTCCACAGGCCCTGCTGGCGCTCGTTGCCGATCATCATCGCCATCAGCCTGGGGGTCGTCGCCGCGCGCAATTCATCCCTGGCGAACGGAGCGTCATAGGTCAGCCGAAGGATCGAGGCGGGGCGGGGCGGGTGCCCCGCGGCGGCGCTATTGGCGATCGACACCCCGACGATGCCCAGGGCCAGGCTGCCGCCAAACGCCGCCAGCCCGCCGTGCAGCCGTGGCACCGAATTGCGCCCGAGCAGCGCGATCCCGGCCAGCACCGGCAGGGTCGACCAGCCGTAGACATATTGGAACGGCGACGGGTCGACGACGATCAGCACCAACTGAGTGACGCAGGCGGCGGCGATGACGATGGAGCGGTCGCTCGCTTTGCCGCGCACCAGCTCGATCGATGCGGCGGCCAGAGCGACCACGATCAGCGCGACCAGGATGAAGCGGTCGACCGCCAGCACGCGCTGGGCCAGCGACAGGTCGGGCATCAGCCGGATCGGGTCGAAATAGACCGACTGCACCATCAGCAGGAAGCGGTCGGGGTCGAGCGCATAGTCGAGCAGGACGAGCGCCCCGAAAGCGACCGCCATCAGCACCAGATAGCCGACCGTCGCGACATCCTTTTTTCGTGCGCAGAGCAGGCTCAACAACAGGCCCATGCCGACGATCATGACCGCCGCCCGGGCGGAGAACAGCAAAGCCGCGCCCGATAGCGCCGCCGCCAGCAGGATGTTGGTCCGCCCGGTCCCGCGCAGCACTTGCCACCAGGCGAGGTTGAACAGCAGCAGGCCGAAGGTGTCGGGCCGGATCTCGGCCATCCGCCCGAAGCTGATGAACAGCAGCAGCACCGGCAGCAGGAACAGGAAATCGCGTCGCGACAGCGTGGACAGCAGCAGCACGTAAATTGCGATGACCGCTGCGACGACCGCCCGCAGCGCCCACACGAACGACAGGTCGGTCGCCGGCGCGCGCGGGACGAGCAGTCCGAGGATATTGAAATAAGCGGGCAAATGCGTGCTGTAGAAGTCCGAGTAAGGCTGGAGACCTTCGCGGATCAGCCAGAACACGTGCGCGAAATAAATCTCGTCGACGGTCAGCGGGCCGAGCACGTCATTGAGTACCAGGTAATGCAGCCAGAACGCCGCGGCCAATGCCGCCAGCAGCTTGACGATGGCCGAGGAGGAGAGGCCGCTCAGCCCAGCACCTTGGTCAGGATATGCTCGTAAATGCGCGCCAGCGCCGCGATGTCCTCAAGGCTCGCGCTCTCGTCGAGCTTGTGCATGGTCGCGTTGGGCAGGCCGAAATCGACCACCGGGCACAGCGCAATCAAATAGCGGCCGTCCGAGGTCCCGCCACCGGTCGACAGTTCGGGTGTCTGCCCGGTTTCGGCGCGGATCGCGTCGACCACCAGATCGAAGAGCGCGCCGGGCGGCGTCAGGAAGGCCTCGCCCGAGATTTTGGCGACGACCGTGGACCCGGGCGCCTCGCGCGCCGCCATCTGCTCTACCGTCCGCACCAGATCGGCCCCGCGCTGGAGGTTGTTGAAGCGGATGTTGAGCCGCGCCGCGGCCGATCCGGGGATGAGGTTGGTCGCCCCGGCCGGTGCTGAAATGTCGGTGAATTCGAGGTTGGACGGCGGGAAGGCGTCATTGCCGTCGTCGAGGTGCCACGCGTCGAGCGCCGCGACCATTCGCGCCAGCGGCGGGATCGGGTTGTCGGCGCGGTGCGGGTAGGCGACATGGCCCTGGGTCCCGGGCACTTCGATCCACATGTTGGCCGATCCGCGGCGGCCGATCTTGACCGTGTCGCCGAGTGTTGCGTCGGACGTCGGCTCGCCGATCAGGATCATGTCCGGGCGGATATTGCGCGCGTTGAGCCAGTCGATGATCGCCGGGGTGCCGAACGTCGCCGGGCCTTCCTCGTCGCCGGTGATCAGCAGCGAGACCGTGCCGCGTTGCTGGTCGATCCGTGACACCGCCGCGACGAACGCCGCGACCGCGCTTTTCATGTCGTTGGCGCCGCGCCCGGTCAGCACGCCATCGGCGATATGCGCCTTGAACGGGTCGCTGCTCCAGCCTTCTCCGGGTGGCACAACGTCGAGATGCCCGGCAAAACCAAAATGGGGCGCGCCGCTGCCGCGCAGCGCGACCAAATTCTCAACCGGCCCGTCGGGCACTTCGCCGACCATGAAGCGGTGCACCTCAAACCCCAATTGGCCGAGCGCCGCCTCGAGCACGGCGAATACCGCGCCCGAAGCGGGCGTGACGCTGGGGCAGTCGATCAGCGCGGCGGCGAGGTCGATCGGGTCGATTGAAGCGGACATTCAGTCCGCGTAGCAAGCGGCCGCAGCCTTGCACAGAGGAGGGTCAGCGATGCCCAAGATTGAACTCGACCAGATCGAGCAGACCAACCGCACCGGCTATCCGCCGCCGTTCGACCAGGACGTCGCCGGGCGCCACTACCGCCGCCTCGCGCCCGCCATGGGCCTGACCGAATTCGGGGTCAGCGAAGTGCGGCTCGATCCCGGCGCCTGGTCGAGTCAGCGTCACTGGCACGACGGCGAGGACGAATTCCTGGTGATGGTCGAGGGCGAGGCGGTGCTGGTCGAGGACGACGGAAGGACCGTGCTTCGCCCGGGCGATCTCGCCGCCTGGCCCAAGGGCAGCACCAACGGCCATCATGTGATCAACGACAGCGTGGCGCCGTGCCGTTTCGTCGTGTTCTCCGGCGGCACCAATACCGGCGGCGGCTATTCCGACATCGACCTCATGTTCACCGCCGACAATCGCTACGTCCACAAGGACGGCTCGCCTTATTAGGCAGCGGCCTCATACTGCTCGATGACCCACGGCTCGTCCTGCGCCTGGTCGATCCATTGCTGGACGTGGGGGTGCGACAGCACTGCCTTCATATAGAGCTGGGCGAACGGCGGGGCGGGCACGCCATAGGTGATGAAGCGGGTCACCACCGGAGCGTACATGATGTCGGCCGCGCACCAATTGCCGAACAGGAACTCGCCGGTGCCGCCAAAGCGCGCGCGGGCTTGGGCCCACAATTGCAGAATCCGGTCGATGTCGTCCTTGACCCCGTCCGAAAGCTCGCGCGGCGGGTAGCTCTTGCGCACGTTCATCGGCAGCTCGCGGCGCAGATTGGAAAAGCTCGAGTGCATTTCGGCGGCCATCGACCGGGCCATTCCGCGCGCCGCGTCATTGTCGGGCCAGAAGCGCTCGCGGCCAACCCGGTCGGCGAGGAATTCGATGATCGCCAGGCTGTCCCACACCACGCACTCGCCGTCCCACAGGATCGGCACCTTGCCGAGCGACGGGGCGAACTCGTCGCCTTCACGCCGTTTCTCCCATTCGTCGTCGAACATTGGCACGACCAGCTCTTCGAACGCTTCGCCCGACTGTTGGACGGCGAGCCAGCCGCGCATCGACCAGCTCGAGTAAGCGCGGTTTCCGATGATCAGCTTGAGCATGGTTCGGCGGTCCTATCCGGTCGCTTCGAGGATTGCAGTGCGCAACTCGGCAATCCCGCTACCGGTTTCGCTCGAGGTGGTGAAGATGTCGGGATGCGCCGCCGGATGCTTGGCGGCCAGCTCGGTCGTTTCGCGCAGCACCGTTTCAAGCTCGGTGCGCTTGACCTTGTCGACCTTGGTCAGGACGACGTGATAGCTGACCGCGGCAGCGTCGAGCATGGCCATCACCTCGTGATCGACCGGTTTCAAACCGTGGCGCGCATCGACCAGCACCAGCGCCCGCTTGAGCACCTGCCGGCCACGCAGGTAATCGTTGATCAGGAAGCGCCAGCGCTTGACCATGTCCTTGGGCGCTTCGGCAAAGCCATAGCCGGGCATGTCGACCAGCCGGATCTTGAGCGGCTTGCCAACCTCGAAGAAATTGAGTTCCTGCGTGCGGCCCGGAGTATTCGAGGTTCGCGCCAGCGACTTGCGGTTGGCGAGCGCGTTGAGCAGCGAGCTCTTGCCGACGTTGGAGCGGCCGGCGAAGGCCACTTCGGGCACCGTCGGATCAGGCAGGAATTGCAGCCCCGGGGCCGATTTCAGGAAATCGATCGGACCCGCGAACAGCTTGCGCGCGCGATCGGCGACGTCCTCTACGGCCTTGGTCATGTGTGCACGGGGTGGGTGTCGGACAGATGCAGCCCGAATTTGCGGTACAGCCACCATTGTTGCAGGATCGTCAGCACGTTGCTCGTCACCCAGTAAAGCTGCAGCCCGCTTGCGAACGGCGCCATCACGAACATCATCACCCACGGCATGATCGCGAAGATCTGCTGCTGGGTCGGATCCATCTGCTGCGGATTGAGCTTAAACTGAAGCCACATGGTGATTCCAAGCAGGATCGGAAGCACGCCCAGCGCTAGGAAGTGCGGCGGCGTGAAAGCGAGCAGCCCGAACAGGTTGACCGGCGTCAGCGGGTCGGGCGCCGACAGATCGTGGATCCACAACACGAACGGCTGGTGGCGCATTTCGACCGACACCATCAGCACCTTGTAGAGCGCATAGAATACCGGGATCTGGAGCAGGATCGGCAGGCAACCCGCCGCCGGGTTGATCTTCTCCGCCTGGTAGAGCTTCAAAATCTCCTGCTGCTGCTTGGCCTTGTCGTCCTTGAAGCGCTCCTGGATCGCCTTCATCTTGGGCTGGACCTTGCGCATCGCGGCCATCGACTGGAACTGCTTCTGGGCAATCGGGAACATCAGCCCGCGCACGATCAGGGTCAGGCAGATGATCGCCACCCCGAAATTGCCGGTGGTTTTGAACAGCCACATCAACAGGTCGAAAATCGGCCGCATGAACCATTCGAACCAGCCCCAGTCGATCGACTTGCTGAGCTTGGGGATGCCCATGTCCTCGTAGCGATCGAGCGCCGATTTCTCCTTGGCCCCGGCGAACAGCTGGGTTTCGGTTGTGATCGCCTTGCCCGGCGGGATGACGATAGGCTGATGCGCGTAGTCGGCCTGATAGGCGCCGTTGGGCGCCTTGCGGAAGCTCGCGGTGAATGACGAGTCCTGAGCCGGAACAAGCGCGGTCAGCCAATATTTGTCGGTGAACCCGAGCCAGCCGCCGCGGCTGTCGGTCTGGTCGCCCTTGCCGCCGGTCTCGTCGAGCGTTTTCCAGTCGATCTTGTAGTTGGCCGCGCCGTTCAACAGGCTGATCGGGCCGACGTGGTTGGTCCAGGTCGACGGGTCGGTCGATTTGGTGGCCCGGCTGATCAGGCCATATGGCCGGACCGCGACCGCATTGGCGCCGGCGTTTGCGATCCGCTGATGGACGGTGAACAGATAATCATTGTCGACCGCGATGGTCTGGTCGAAGCGCTGGCCGGTCGAGTTGGTCCAGCTCAGCGTGACTGGCTTGCCCGGGGTGAGCAGCGTCGCGCTAGCCGTCCAAACGGTGTCGGGTCCCGGTGCGGCGATGCCGTCGCCGGTCCAGCCGAACCCGGCAAAATTGGCGTTGGGCGCTCCGGCCGGGGACAGCAGCCGGACCGGCGCCGACTGGGGATCGATCGCCTGGCGCTGGCGCAGCAGCACGAGGTCGTCGATCCGCGCCCCCTTGAGGTTGATCGAGCCCTGGAGGCTCGGCGTCTCGATCCGCACCCGCGGGCTCGCACCGAGCACGGTCGCGCGGCTCTGCAGCGCCTGCGGCCGCTCGGCCGCGGGGCTGATCTGCGGCTGCGCGGCGGCGGGCCGGGCCTTGCCCGTGTCGACCTGCGTCGTCGGCGGCGCGGCGGCTGGAAGAAAGCGTTCGGACAGCACGCTCCAGCCGAGCAGCACCAGCGCGCTCAGGATGACGGCGAGGATCATGTTCTTATTGTCGGTCAATTCGAAAACCTCGTCATGG
>JBDSGH010000136.1:0-3730 GCA_039919095.1 Sphingomicrobium sp.
CATAGCGTCCGTGACCCACCCGATCCCATCCCGAACTCGGCCGTGAAACCGGACAGCGCCGATGGTACTACTGCCTAAGCAGTGGAAGAGTAGGTCGTCGCCAGGCTTTGAAGCCAGCGTGAAGCAAGAGAACCCATTCGCATTGTTACAAAAGCCGCTGCCGGTTCGCCGAGCGGCGGCTTTTGTGTTTACCGGGCTGAGGTCGAACGAAGCTTCGCTTCGCAAGGCCAAATGGCCGCCCGGACCCCGAACGTGTTTCGGGGGAGGATAGCCAAGTGGGCGAACGCCCACGCCGGCGCCTGAGGCCAAACATTCAGTGTCGCGGGGTGGAGCAGCCCGGTAGCTCGTCAGGCTCATAACCTGAAGGTCGTAGGTTCAAATCCTACCCCCGCAACCAACAACAGAGCCCGCCATTTCGGCGGGCTTTTTTGTGCCTGCGCGAGATCGGCCGTTCAGTAATTATACGCCCGCTCGCCGTGGTCGCTGAGGTCCAGGCCTTCGCGCTCGCGCTCGCGGTCGAAGCGCAGCGGCGTCACCCGCCGGACCAGCGCAAAGCACGCCGCCGATCCGACCGCCGACCAGGCAACCGCCACCGCAACCGCGGCGATTTGCACCACTAGCTGATGGCCGACGGCATAGTCCGCGCCGCCATGCCCGCCGAGCGCCGGCAGCGCGACCAATGCGGTGCCGATCGACCCGACAATCCCGCCCAATCCGTGAATCCCGAACACGTCGAGACTGTCGTCGAGCTTGAGCCGGTTCTTCAATGAACCGACGAAGCCGTAGCAAACGAGGCTGGCGAGCGCGCCGAGCAGCATTGCGCCCAACGGCCCGCTCGCTCCCGCCGCCGGCGTCACCGCGACCAATCCGGCGACCGCGCCCGAGGCGCCGCCGAGCATCGACGGCTTGCCCGACACCAGTCGCTCGATCCCCATCCATGCCAGCACCCCGGCGGCCGGCGCGACGAAGGTGTTGATCATCGCTACCGCCGCCAGGCCATTGGCTTCGAGCGCCGATCCGGCGTTGAACCCGAACCAGCCGACCCACAGCAGCCCGGCCCCGACCATCGTCAGCGCCAGCGAATGGGGCGGCATCGCTTCCTTCAAATGGCCGATCCGCGGTCCGGCGAACAGCGCCCCGACCAGCCCGGCGATGCCGGCGTTGATGTGGACCACCGTGCCCCCGGCGAAATCGATCGCGCCCATCGCGAACAGCAGGCCGTGCGACGCCCACACCATGTGCGCCAGCGGGGCGTAGACAATCGTCAGCCACAGCGCCGCGAACAGCATCACCGCCGCGAACCGGACGCGCTCGACCAACGCGCCGATGACCAATGCCGCGGTGATTGCAGCGAAGCTCATCTGGAACGCCACGAACAGCAGTTCGGGGATCGCCTTGCCGGCGCTTCCGACCGCCCACATGGCGTCGCCGTCGATCCCTGCCAGCCCGAGCTTGCCGAGCCCGCCGACGATTGCATTGCCGTCGGCGAAGGCGAGGCTGTAGCCCCAGCCGACCCAGATCAGGATGGCGATCGCGGTCAGCCCGAGCACCTGGCTCATGACCGACAGCAAATTCTTGGCGCGGACCAGCCCGCCGTAGAACAGCGCCAGCCCGGGCAGCACCATCAGCATCACCAGCGCAGTCGCAACCAGCATCCAGGCGGTGTCGCCGCTGTCGATGGTGAGCGCCTGGTCCATGCGCCGACCAAGCTAGCCGCTCAGTGGCACCGGGCCATGTGAAACCTTCACCCGGGCACGGTGCTCAGGACGCCGGCGGCTCGGGGTGGGCGGCTTTCCACTCCATCGCCGTGCGCACCCGCCGCTCGACCGACGGATGGTCGTAGAAGATGATTTCCTCGGCCGCGTTCGGCCGTGGGTAGCGATATTCGGCGGTCTTGACGAGCGCGCTGGCGAGCGCGTCGGGCCGGTTCTCGGTGGTCAGCGAGTAACGGTCGGCCTGGATCTCGATCATCCGGCTGAAGCTGTTGAACAATGGCGACACCAACAGCCCGAACAGCGACGCCAGGAAGATCAGTACCGGGATCCCGCGCGGGTCGCCGATCGCGGCAGTGCTTCCGAACGCTCGGGCAAAGCGCAGGAACAGCCGCTCGGCGAGCCAGAACAAGGCGATCGCGGCGAGCGAATAGAAGATGATCCCGAACCACGTGTGGAGCAGGACATAATGGCCGATCTCGTGGCCGGTAACCGCGCGCACTTCGTCGAGCGAGGCGTTCTTGAACGCGACATCGGAAATCGCCACCCGCGCGGTGCTGCCGACCCCGCCGGCGTTGGCGGTGAAATTGTTCGACTGGCGCGAACCGTTGAACATGTAGATTTTTTCCGGCGGGATGCCGGCGCGCCCGGCCATCGTCACCACCGCGTCGCGAACCTTGCCCGGCGGCACCGGCTCATATTTGTTGAACAGCGGCTCGATCACGATCGGCGAGAGCAGGATCAGGAACGCCAGCGCAGCCGCGGCGAGCGCACCCGACCACACCCACCAGCGCTTGCCGGTGCGCCGCATGAGCCAATAGACGCCGAGCATGAACAACGCGCTGACCAGCGCCGTGATGACGGTCGAAAGCGCCGCCTGGCCGAGGAAATCGCCAAGCGGCTGGCTGGTCCGCCCATATTGGGTCTCGCGCCACCAGCCGGCGTAGATTGTCCACGGCAGGCTCAGCACAGCGGAGATCAGGAAGAACAGGCCGCTGACCACGAACGCCCGCAAATTGCGGCGCGGCTCGCCGAGCTTGGCGTCGATCCGGTCGAGCGCGCCCGAGCGGACGATCAGCCAGGTGACGATGGCCGCCACCACCACGCCCCACAACAGCAGCCAATGCCCGCCAACGGTGTAGGCGTGCGCCTTGTCGAGCGCCGCTTGGCCAAGGCCGTCGATATAGGCCGCGGTCGCGGCGTTCGGATCGAAGCTCATCTGCCGTCCCCCTCGTGAATTTCGGCACCGTAACGTCAGCGCAAATTGGCGCAACGGGAACGCTGCGCGGCGCGGGCGATTGTCTGCCAGTGACCAAGCAAATTCCGCCCCCGGCGCCGATGGAGGCGCTGCTCGCCGCCGAGCTGCCCGATGGCGGCGGCTGGCAATATGAGCCCAAGTGGGACGGCTTCCGCTGCCTTGCCGCGCGCGACGGCGACAAAGTCGAACTGACCTCGAAGTCGGGCAAGCCGCTCGGCCGCTATTTCCCCGAAGTGGTGGCGATGATCGCGTCGCTCAAGCCGCAGCGTTTCCTGCTCGACGGCGAGCTGATCATCCCGCTCGGCGATGCGCTGTCGTTCGAGGCGCTGCAGATGCGGCTCCATCCGGCCGAAAGCCGTGTGCGCAAGCTGTCGATCGAAACCCCGGCCGAGCTGATGCTATTCGACCTGCTTTCGCTCGGCGCAAAATCGCTGGCGGCCGAACCGCTCGCCAAGCGCCGCCGGGCGCTCGAGCAATTTCACGCGGCGCAGCGCGCGCCGGGCCTGTTGCTGTCGCCGGCGACCGACCACCGCGATACCGCGCTCGGCTGGCTCGAGCGCAGCGGCGGAGCGCTCGATGGAGTGATCGCCAAGCGCCTCGACCAGCCCTACCGGCCGGGCGAGCGGGCGATGGTCAAGGTCAAGCAGCAGCGCACCGCGGACTGCGTCGTCGGCGGCTTCCGTTACGCCGAAAAGCGCCAGGAAGTCGGCTCCCTGCTGCTCGGCCTGTTCGACGACCAAGGCCTGCTCCACCACGTCGG
>JBDSGH010000137.1:0-4008 GCA_039919095.1 Sphingomicrobium sp.
TCCTGCTCGACGCGCCCTGCTCGGCCACCGGCACCTTCCGCCGCCATCCCGAAGTGCTCTATCGCGCCCGCCCGCAGGTCATCGCCGGCAGCGCCGAGCAGCAGGCGCGGCTGCTCGAGCGTGCCGCCGCCTGGCTCAGTCCCGGCGGCGCTCTGGTCTATTCGGTGTGCAGCCTTGAATATGAAGAAGGCGGGGCGATCGTCACCGCTTTCCTCGCCGCGCGCCCCGATTTCCGGCTCGACCGACCCAGCGACGGGCCCGGCGACTTGCCCGCTTTCGCCGCGCTCGATCCGGCCGGCCGGTTGCGCATCCTGCCCGGGCTGATCGAGGACCAGGGCGGGCTCGACGGCTTCTTCGCCGCGCGCCTTGTCCGAACCGCCGGTTAGCGTCTAATCGGCGGCTATGCCTGCTCCCCTGATTTCGCCCTCGATCCTGTCCGCCGACTTCGCCCGCCTCGGCGAGGAGGTTCGCGCGATGGACCGGGCCGGCGCCGACTGGCTCCACATCGACGTGATGGACGGCCATTTCGTGCCCAACCTCACGATCGGCCCGGCGGTGGTCAAGGCGCTGCGCCCGCACACCGCCAAGCCGCTCGACGTCCATCTGATGATTTCCCCCGTCGACCCGTTCCTCGACGCCTTTGCCGAGGCCGGCGCCGACATCATCACCGTCCACCCCGAGGCCGGGCCGCACCTCCACCGATCGATCCAGCGGATCAAGGCGCTGGGCAAGAAGGCCGGCGTGTCGCTCAATCCCGGCACCCCGGCCAAGATGCTCGATTACGTGCTCGAGGACATCGATCTGGTGCTGGTGATGAGCGTTAATCCCGGCTTCGGCGGCCAGCAGTTCATCGCCAGCCAGCTGGGCAAGATCGAAGCGATCGCCAATCGCATCGCCAAGCACGGTCTCGAAGTCGCGATCGAGGTCGATGGCGGGATCGACGCCGAGACTGCACCGCTCGCCATTTCCGCCGGCGCCACCGTCTTGGTCGCCGGAACGGCGGCGTTTCGCGGCGGGCCCGACCACTACGCCGCCAACCTTGCCGCCTTGCGAGGAGCTGGATGAGCGCCAAGCCCGCGGGCCCGACCGCGGCCGAACGCGACGTCGTCCGCAAGCTTGCCCGCGGCTCGCTATTCTCGCGCCTGGTCGGATCGGGCCGCCAGCCGCTCAAGCTCGCCGCGGTGCCGCGCGACCATGTCGCCGGCGATCGCAGCCGTGGCGACGCTTTGCTTGCCGGACGCTTCACGCTCGGCGCCGAATCGCGCTCGCTGACCCCGGCCGAATTCGGCCAGATCGGGGTCGACGGCGCGGTCGCCGAGCAATTGCAGGGCTTTTCGTGGCTGCGCGACCTTGCCGCCGCCGCCAGCCGCGAGAATGGCGCGCGCCTCGCCGAAGCGCTCGCCGGGCGCTGGCTGCTGGTCCACGGGACCCGCCCCGACGAGGCCTGGCGGCCCGATTTGTGGGGCGAGCGGATCCTGTTCTGGACGGCTTACGCGCCGTACATCCTGTCGAGCCGCGACGCCGGCTATCGCTCGGCTCTGCTCAACACGCTGGCCCGCGGCGCGCGCCATCTCGACGCCACCGCCGACCGCGCCCCGCCGGGCCTCAAGCGGATCACCGCCTGGGCCGGCGTGGTCGCCGCCGGGCTGCTGATCCAGGGCGGCGTGACCCGGGTCGCGCGCGGCGAAGCGGGCCTGGCCCGGGCGCTCGCCACCGCCCAGTTCGAAGATGGCGGGCTGACCAGCCGCTCGCCTTACGAGCAGATGCTGCTGGTCGATCGCCTCGGCCTGCTCCGCGCCGCCTATTTCGCGGCCAAGCAGACTTTGCCCGACGGGATCCAGGCGGCGGCCGCGGCGGCGCTCGCCGCCTTGCATGGCGTGACCATGGGCGACGGCGCTCTGTCGAGCTGGCAGGGCGGCAACCCGGGCGAGGCCGCGCGCCTTGCCGCGCTGGTCGAAGGCAGCGGCCTGCGCGCCCGCCCGCTGCGCGCGGCGCGGGGCTGGGGCTATCAGCGGATGTCGGCGCTGGGCACGATCCTGGTGCTCGACGCCGCCCCGCCGCCGCCACCCCGGATGACCGCCAGCGGCGCCGCTTCGACCCTGGCGTTCGAACTGTCCGACGGCGCCCAGCGGCTGGTGGTCAACTGCGGCGGCCCGGCACCGCTGCCGTCGAAATTGTCGGCCGAACTGATCGAAGCGCTGCGCTCGACCGCGGCGCACAGCACGCTGACCCTGGCCGACGCCAATTCGACCGCGATCCTCGGCGACGGCTCGCTCGGCAAGGGCGTCAGTGACGTCACCGTCGACCGCTCCGAAGACAATGATTCGAGCCGTATCGAGGCGAGCCACGACGGCTACGTCCGCCGCTTCGGGCTGATCCACAAGCGCAGCCTGATGCTCGGCAACGACGGCAAGGAATTGCGCGGCGCCGACCAGCTCATCGCCAAGGGCCGGCGCAAGGTGCGCGGGGCGGTGCCGTTCGCGGTCCGCTTCCATCTCGCGCGCGATGTCGAAGCGACTCTGACCGCCGACGGCATGGGCGCGATCCTGCGCTCGCGCGGCACGCCGCCGTGGAATTTCCGCTGCCGCGGAGCGATGCTGACCACCGAGGAAAGCATTTTCGTCGACGGCGCCGGCGCCTCGCACCCGACCACGCAATTGGTAATCGTCGGCGAAATGTCCGGCATCGGCGGCGAAGTCGGCTGGCAGTTCCGCCGGACCAGTTAAGGGAATTTCATGACTGACATGGTGCCCATCAAGCGGGCGTTGATATCGCTTTCGGACAAATCCGGGCTCGACCAATTGGCGGCCGGCCTCGCCCGCCACAAGGTCGAGCTGGTGTCGACCGGCGGCACCGCCGCTCGGCTGCGCGAGCTGGGCCACGAAGTGCGCGACATTTCCGACGTCACCGGCTTTCCCGAAATCATGGACGGGCGGGTCAAGACGCTCCATCCCAAGGTTCACGGCGGACTGCTCGGGGTGCGCGACAATCCCCAGCATCGCGCGGTGATGGACCAGCACGGGATCGCGGACATCGACCTGGTCGTGGTCAACCTCTACCCGTTCGAAGAGACCGTCGCCTCGGGCACCGAGCGCGACACGATCATCGAGAATATCGACATCGGCGGTCCGTCGATGGTGCGATCCGCGGCCAAGAACCATGCTTTTGTCGCGGTCGTCACCGACCCGGCCGATTATGGCGCGCTGCTGGCCGAGCTCGACGCCAATGGCGGGGCTGCGTCGCTTGGCCTGCGCCGGCGTCTCGCGGCCAAGGCCTATGCGCTGACCGCGGCCTATGATTCGACCATCTCGCAATGGTTCGCCTTCGCCGACCAGGGTGAGCGCTGGCCCGAAACCTGGACGCTTGCGGCCAAGCTGAAGATGCCGCTGCGCTACGGCGAGAACCCACACCAGCAGGCCGCGCTCTACGTGCCCGTCGGCGCGCACGTCCGCGGCATCGCCCAGGCCGAGCAGGTCCAGGGCAAGGAGCTTAGCTACAACAACCTCAATGACGCCAGCGCCGCGCTCGACCTCGCCGCCGAATTCCGCGACGGGCCGCCGGCGATCGTCATCGTCAAGCACGCCAACCCCTGTGGGGTGGCGCGAGCGGATACGCTGGTCGCCGCCTGGGCCGCCGCGCTGGCCTGCGACAGCGTTTCGGCGTTCGGCGGGATCGTCGCCGCCAATTGTACCCTAGACGGTGAAACCGCCGAGGCGATCGCGCAGATCTTCACCGAAGTGGTGGTCGCGCCCGATGCCGATGCCGACGCCCGCGCGGTGTTCGCGCGCAAGAAAAATCTGCGCCTGCTGTTGACCGGCGAGCTGCCCGACCCGGCCCGCGCTGGCCAGACGCTGGCGGTGATCGCCGGCGGGCTGCTGGTGCAGGACCGCGACAATGGCCAGCTCGACCGCGACCAGCTCCAATGCGTGACCAAGCGCCAGCCGACCGCGCAGGAACTGGCCGACTGCCTGTTCGCCTGGACCGTGGCCAAGCACGTCAAATCCAACG
>JBDSGH010000138.1:0-10319 GCA_039919095.1 Sphingomicrobium sp.
ATCTATAGCTGATGCGCTGCCCGTTTTGCGCCCACGAAGACAGCCAGGTTAAGGATTCGCGGCCCTCGGAAGACGGCGCCGCGATCCGCCGCCGGCGCCAGTGCGAAGGCTGCGGCGCGCGCTTCACGACCTTCGAGCGGGTCCAGCTGCGCGACCTGACGGTGGTCAAGAAGGACGGCAAGCGCGAACCGTTCGACCGCGCCAAGCTCGAGCGCGCGATCGGCCACGCGTGCCGCAAGCGGGATATCGAGCCGGCCCGGATCGAGCGGCTCATTTCGGGCATCCAGCGCCAGCTCGAAACCCGCGGCGACGAGGTCACGGCCGACATGATCGGCCAGGCGGTGATGGACGGATTGAACGCGCTAGACCACGTCGCCTACATAAGGTTTGCAAGCGTTTACAAGGACTTCAGCGAACCCGGCGACTTTGCCGACATCGCCGAAAAGGTCGGCGAGCAGCCCCCTCCCCAGACCAAGACAGGCGCCGGCGACAAATTGCTTTAGGCGTCAGTTGACCGCGCTGAGCAGATTGAAGCGCGGGATCGCGACGTCGAACGCAGTGCCTTCCTCATCGACCATGCGATAGCTGCCGTTCATCGAGCCGGTCGGCGTGTCGAGCGGGCAGCCCGAGACGTAATCGAAGCTCCCGCCCGGCGCGATCAGCGGCATTTCGCCGACCACGCCTTCGCCCTGAACCTCGTGAATCGAGCCTCGCCCGTCGACGATGTGCCAGTTGCGCGAAAGCAATTGGATCGCGCGGTCGGAGCCGTTCTCGATCCGCACATGGTAGGACCAGAACCAACGTTCCGACGACGGGTCGGACTGTTCGGCAAGATAGCTGACGGCGACTCGAACCGAGATGTCGCGGGTCGTTGCCACGTTCGGGAAAAGCATCGCCATCGTGTCGGTCGCGGTCACAAACGCCACGCTAGGCGACCGCGCGGGCGCAAACAACTAGCCGTTTTGCGCGACCGGCGAGTCGAGCCCGCCGGCGCGGCGCAAACGATCGACCAGGCGCGACCGCGCTTCGCCCAGCACGGCCGATCTCTGGGTCAGCAAATCGCGCATCAGGAAATGCCCGGTGAGATCGAGCCCCTGGGCAATCTCCAGCCAGTTGGCTGCCCCGCCCTGGCGCACGAAGCGCGGCAGCGGCAGCAATTTTCCGGCATAGGGTTCGGCCTGCGCCGCGCTGATGGCCCGGCCCGAGCGCGGGCTGACCGCGACCAGATCATCGTTGGACCCGGTTACCGCGCATTGGTCGAGATCGAGGCCGAAGCCGAGTTCGGCTAGCACCAGCAGCTCATAGCGCACCAAGGCAGCGCCCCAGCCACTGGCAGCGGGCGCGGCCTCGATCGCGGCGAGCAGCGCGTCGAGTGCCGAATAAATCCGCGGATAGAGCTGCGCCTCGGGGAGCACGGTCGCGGTCAGCGCCGTCGCCCACTCGATCGCCGCGGCCGGCAGCGGCTCGGCCAGCAGCGGGGCGCGGCTGTGCGTTAGCTCGATCGTCGCCTGCGGCAGCTGGCTGTCACTGCGGGCGCTGAGCGCAACCGCGACCAGATTGCCGGCGATCAGGGTCGGCCGCATCCGCCGCCCGCGCGCGCCGCGGACATAGCCGGCCTGGAGCCCATGCTCCTCGGTCATCAGCCGCACCACCGCGCCATGCTCGCCGTGGGCGCGCAGCGAGAGCATGATTGCCGGAGCCTCGATCCTCATCCGCGCGGGTGGAAATAATCGTAAAGCTGGCGCGCCATCGCCTTCGAAATGCCTGGCGCCCGCTCGAGGTCGTCGAGCGCCGCGCCCTTGACCGCGCGGGCGGTGCCGAAATGCATCAGCAGCGCGCGCTTGCGGTTGGGGCCGATCCCCGGAACTTCGTCGAGGGTCGACACCGTCAGGCTTTTGGCGCGCTTGGCGCGGTGGGTGCCGATGGCGAAGCGGTGCGCCTCGTCGCGCAGCCGCTGGAGATAGAATAATAGCGCCGAATTGGGCGGCAGAGTCAGCTCGCGCCCGCCGGGCGTATGGAAGGTTTCGCGCCCGGCGTTGCGGTCGGGGCCCTTGGACACCGCCACCACCGGGATATCGTGCACCCCGGCATTTTCCATGATCTCGCACACTGCCGACAGCTGGCCCTTGCCGCCGTCGATCAGCAGCAAGTCAGGCCATTCGCCGCTGGCTCGGTCGGGATCTTCCTTTTCGAGCCGGGCAAAGCGCCGTTCAAGCACTTCGCGCATCATTCCGAAATCGTCGCCCGGGGTGATCCCGCTCTTGATGTTGAACTTGCGATAGCTGTTCTTGCGGAAGCCCTCGGGCCCGGCGACGATCATCGCGCCGGTCGCGTTGGTGCCCATGATGTGGCTGTTGTCATAGACTTCGATGCGCTTGGGCAGGTCGGGCAGCTCGAACGTATCGGCCAGCTCGCGGTGAACCTTGGCCTGGCTGCTGGTCTCGGCCATGCGCCGCTCGAGCGCTTCCTCGGCATTGCGCCGGGCCTGGTCGATCAGCTTGGCCCGCGGGCCGCGCTTGGGCTGGTCGATCGCGACCTTATGGCCGGAGCGCTCGCACAGCGCCTCCTCGAGCAATTCGCGGTCGGCGAGCTCGCGGTCGACCAGAATCCGCCGCGGCGGCGGCATGTCCTCGTAGAACTGGACCAGGAAGCTCGAAAGCACTTCGGCCTCGGGCACGTCGGCGGTGTGCGCCGGGAAGAAAGCGCGGTGGCCCCAATTCTGCCCGCCGCGAATGAAGAAGGCCTGGATGCTGACCTGCCCGGCCTTGGCCGCGAGTGCGAAGATATCGCCGTCGCCGAGCCCTTCGGCGTGGACGGTCTGGCTGCCCTGGATATAGGTCAGCGCGCGCAGCCGGTCGCGATAGACCGCGGCAAGCTCGAAATCGCGGGTCTCGGCGGCCTCGGCCATCGACTTGCCGAGCCGTGCCTGGACCTCGGTCGACTTGCCGGCGAGGAACGCCTTGGCGTCTTCGACCAGCACCGCATAATCGGCCTCGTTAATCCGCCCGACGCACGGCGCCGAACAGCGCTTGATCTGGTACAGCAGGCACGGCCGCGAGCGGTTGGCGAAGAAGCTGTCCGAACAGCTCCGCAGCAGGAACAGCTTCTGCAGTGCGTTCAAGGTGCGGGTAACCGATCCGGCGCTTGCGAACGGCCCGTAATAATGGCCCTGTTTGACCCGCCGCGCGCCGCGATGCTTCTGCACCCGGGCGAACGGGTGATCTTCGCGCAGCAGGATGAACGGGAAGCTTTTGTCGTCGCGCAACAGCACGTTGTAGGGCGGCCGCATGCGCTTGATCAGCTGCGCTTCGAGCAACAGCGCCTCGGCCTCGGTGCGGGTCGTGACGATGGTCAGCGAGCGGGTCTGCGACACCATCCGCTGCAGCCGCCGCGGCAGCCGCGTAACCTGGGTGTAACTGGTTACCCGCGAGCGCAGGCTTTTGGCCTTGCCGACGTAGAGCACATCGCCGCGCGCATCCTGCATGCGATAGACGCCTGGCCGCGACGGCAAAGTCTTCAGGACATTGCGGATCGCCGCCACCCCGGCCTCGAGGTCGGGCGCTTCCGAGCCCTTGACGGCATAGGTCGCCTGATCTTCGTTGAAGCGATCGGCGCCATTCGGCTGATCGGGGCGGTCGGCCTTGCTCATGGCGCCGAATTAGGGACTTTGGAGCCGGGTTGCGAGGGGGCACGCACCGCGCCCGCATTCCGTGCTAAACCGACGGCCATGTTGCCGATCCGAGCCAGCCGATGAGCGTCGCCTTCCGCCGCGACTGCGACGAGGAGCATCTCGAGCCCAAGTTCGAGTTGCCGATCCCGCCTGGCCCGAACCTGGTCACTGCGCACGGCTATGCGCTGATCGAAGAGCGCTCCGCGCAGCTGGAGGGCATGCTTGCGACCGAGCTGAGCGAAGACGAGCGCAAGGCGGTGCTGCGCGACGCCCGCTACTGGCGGCATCAACTCGCCAGCGCGCAGCTCGTGCCGGTCCCCGACGGCGCGACGGTCGCGATCGGCACCCGGGTAACCTTCGAGTGCGCCCGGCGAACGCGCACGCTCGACATCGTCGGCCATGACGAAAGCGACCCGGCCGCCAACCGCGTCGCATTCTCGGCGCCGCTGGCGCGGGCGTTGATCGGCTGCGCGATTGGCGACGAAGCCGACCTGCCGGGCGCGGCCGATCCGGTTACGATCAACGCCATCGAGGTTCCGAAGCCCTAGGCCGCGGCGCGCGCTTGCTCTTCGTCCTCGAGCATCCAGTCGACCGCGGCGCGGGCGTGGATCGCGGTGGTGTCGTAGACCGGGATCACATTGGCCCGCGTGTCGACCGCCAGCACCAGCTCGGTACAGCCCAGCACGACCGCATGGACCTTCTGCTTGGCGAGGTCGGTGATCAGCGTCTTGAGCTGGCGCTGGCTGTCGCGCACGACCCGCCCGCGGGCGAGTTCGTCGAAGATGATCCGGTCGACTTCGCGCACCCACCCGGGCTCGATCGGGGCCAGCATCACGCCACGCGCCTCAAGCCGGTCGCGGACATGGCCTTCGGTCATGGTGAAGCGGGTGCCGAGCAGCGCGACCCGCACTCGGCCGTCGGCGACCAGCCTCTCGGCGGTGGGGTCGCCGATGTGGAGGATCGGCAGGCGGACCGCGGCGGCGACCTGGTCATAGACTTTGTGCGAAGTGTTGGAGGCGAGCAGCAGGCCGTCGGCGCCGGTCGCCTTGAGCTTCTTGGCGGCGTCGATCAGGACCGCTGCAACCCCGTCCCAATCGTCCGCCAGCTCCATCTTGGCAAGTGGCGCAAGGTCGAGGCTCTCGATCGCCAGGCGGGCGCTGTGCATCTCGCCCAGCCGTTTGGCGACGCCGCGGTTGATATGTTCGTAATAAAGCGCGGTGGAGGACCAGCTGGTGCCTCCGACAATCCCAAGCTTACGCAATTCCCAGTCCCCTTCCCCGATCGCACCACAACCGGCGACCGGCTGGGGGCTTCAACCCAGATGCAATGCCTGGTGCGCTTGCGCCCACTCAGCCGAGTTGCTTGACGATCTCCTCGACCATCTTCTTGGCGTCGGCGAGGAGCATCATCGTGTTGTCCCGATAGAATAGCTCGTTGTCGACTCCGGCGTAACCCACGCCGCCCATGGATCTTTTGACGAACAGGACAGTCCGCGCCTTTTCCACGTCGAGCACCGGCATGCCGTAGATCGGCGAGGTCTTGTCGGTCTTGGCGGCGGGGTTGGTGACGTCATTGGCGCCGATCACGAACGCAACGTCGGTCTGGGCGAACTCGCTGTTGATATCCTCGAGCTCGAATACTTCATCATAGGGCACATTGGCTTCGGCCAGCAGCACGTTCATGTGCCCCGGCATCCGCCCGGCGACCGGGTGGATGGCGTATTTGACCCGCACGCCCTCTTTCTTGAGCAGGTCGGCCATCTCGCGCAGCGCATGCTGCGCCTGGGCCACCGCCATGCCGTAGCCGGGAACGATGATGACCTGCTCGGCCTGCTTCAGCAGAAACGCAGCGTCCTCGGCCGAACCGCGTTTAAAAGGGCGGTCGATCGCCGCCGCGTCGCCGCTACTGGCGACCGCGCCAAAGCCGCCGGCGATGACCGAGATGAAGCTGCGGTTCATCGCCCGGCACATGATGTAGGACAGGATCGCGCCCGAGCTGCCGACCAAAGCGCCGGTGATAATCATCGCGCTGTTGTGGAGTGTGAAGCCCATCGCCGCCGCCGCCCAGCCCGAGTAACTGTTGAGCATCGAGATCACGACCGGCATGTCGGCCCCCCCGATGGGGATGATCAGCAAAAAGCCGATTAGGAATGACAGGGCAACAACGCCCCAGAAAAGCCATGCAGTATCGTCGACCGAGTAAGACCCCAGTGCATACAAAACCACGCATCCAATTATCGCCAACAAGAGGGCGAGATTGATGACGTGTCGCGCAGGCAACAGGATGGGCTGGCCGCTCATGTTGCCGTTCAATTTCAGGAATGCGATCACCGAGCCCGAGAAGGTAATCGCTCCGATCGCGACACCTAGGCCCATCTCGACGCGGCTGATTGGAGCAATTGCGATAACGGCTGCCCATGGGCCATTCTTTGCGCCGAATGTCATCCCCATCACAATGTCGAAAGCCTCGGGGTTAAGGTACGCGGCCAACCCGACCAACACCGCGGCCATACCGACCAAACTGTGGAAAGCCGCGACGAGCTGCGGCATCGCGGTCATCTGGATCTTGCGGGCGGTGACGAGGCCGATCGCGCCGCCGATGATAATCGCTCCGGCGATCTCGGCGATCGAGGCAATCTGGTGGATCGCCAGCGTCGTCACCACCGCGATTGCCATGCCGATCATGCCGAGGCGGTTGCCGCGGCGGCTGCTGGTCGGGCTCGACAAGCCCCTCAGCGCGAGGATGAAACACACCCCGGCGACCAGATAGGCCAGCAGCACCCAGGCGGGCTGTGCCACCGCCTCATGCATCGCGACGTACTCCGCCCTGCTGAACTCGGTTCAGCATCCATGGTGGAGATGTGCAAAGCGAGTGCAGAAATGGACCCTGAAACGAGTTCAGGGTGACGGATTGGGCGAGGCTCACTTGGTGCGCTCTTTCTTCTTGTACATCGCCAGCATGCGCGCGGTGACCGCGAAGCCGCCGAAGATGTTGACGCTGGCCAGAGCGACCGCGAGCAGGCCGAGCCATTTCGAGGTCGCGCTGCCGGCCGCCGCCGCGGCGATCAGCGCGCCGACGATGATCACCGAGGAAATCGCGTTGGTGACCGACATCAGCGGGGTGTGCAGTGCCGGGGTCACCGACCACACCACGAAATAGCCGACGAAGCAGGCGAGGACGAAAATCGACAGGATCGAGATGAAGTCCATGCGGGCCCTCTTCCACGGATATGCGCCGCGCTTTGTGGCGGCTCGCGCCAAAGCTGTCGAGGGGTGACCCAATCTGCCGTCCGGCAAAGGGGGTCGCGGTGCAATTAACGAAACGCGGTTTCCAATTTAATAACCTTTTCGCGCCAAGGAAGGAGCTCAGGTAATGGAAGGAGCAGGCGCCAGGTGCGCTCGCGCGGTAACCACAACAGCGATCGGTCGACGTCGAGGCTCCTGCTATGGGTCGCGATCGCGGCTCTGATTTTCGGCCTGATCGGCTTTGGCGAATTGCCCGAAGACGTCCTTCGGGCCGGTCGCAACAGCATCCATCCCCATGCCGCCAGCGGCAACATCGTGCTGGTCAAGATCGACGATGAGTCGCTGCGCAAGGTCGGCCGGTGGCCGTGGCCGAGGCGCTATCATGCGCAACTGACCGACCGGCTGGTCAAAGCCGGCGCCAACCGCATCTTCTTCGACCTGATGTTCGAAAACGCCAGCGACGCGGCCGACGACCGCCTGTTCGCCGACGCCATCCGGCGCTCGCACCGGGTAACCCTGCCGGTGCGCACCCGGACCGGGCTGGTCAAGGGCGCGGAACTCTATTCGGCGCCGATCGCGACCTTTGGCAAATATGCCGAGATCGGGTCGATCAGCGCGCGCTATAATTACCAAAATGCAGTGTGGATCCTGCCTTATGGGGAAGAGCTGGGCGGCAAACTTGTGCCGACTTATGCGGCCAAGCTCGCCAACGCCCCGGTCGCGGCCGACGCGACCTTCCCGATCGACTATTCGATCGATCCCAAGACAGTGCCGTCGGTCTCGGCCGCGACGGTCCTCGCCGGGGCGGTGTCGGGCAAGCAGTTTGCCGGCAAGGACGTCATCATCGGAGTCACCACCGACGCCATCGGCGACCAGTATTTTATTCCCGGCTGGGGCAAGATGGGCGGTTCGTACGTCCAGATCCTCGGCGCCGAGACGCTGCGCGCGGGGGCGCCGGTACACCTCGGCTGGCTGCCCGGCTATCTGCTCGCGCTCGCGCTCGCCGGGCTTGCCGCCTATCGCAAGAATGCGCTCCACCAGACGCTCATCCTGGTCGGCGCGGCGGTCGCCTTGCTGCTCGGTCCGGCGCTGCTCGAAGCCAATCTGATTTTCATCGACGTCACGCCCGGGCTGTTCGCGGTGATGTGCGTCTCGGTGGTGCTCGCTTGGCGGCGCTTCCGGGTGCGCGGCCTGGTCAATGACTCGGGGCTCGCCAACCTCAATGCGCTGCGCGCCAACCGCAGCGGCCGCGACCAAGCGCTGATCGTCGCGCGAATCCTCAATTATGCGGAAATCGTCGCAACCCTGCCGTCGGAAAGCGAACGCCAGGTGGTCGACCAGATCGTCGGCCGGCTGTCGGTCGGATCGAACAATCGCACCTTCTACCAGGGTGATGGCGGCATCTTCGCCTGGTTCGAGGAACCGCGGCTGCCATTCGGCAACCACATCGACGCGCTTTATTCGCTGTTCCGCAATCCGATCCGCATCGGATCGATGTCGATCGACGTGGCCGTCAGCTTCGGCGTCGAGATCGGCAGCAGCCGCTCGCTCGCCAACCGCCTCGGGAGCGCGCTGGTCGCCGCCGAGGAAGCCGCCCACGACGGGCTCAAGTGGAAATATCACGACCCCGACAGCCTGCAGGATGCGTCGTGGAAGCTGTCGATGCTGAGCCAGCTCGACACCGCGATCGACAAGGGCGAGGTGTGGGTCGCCTACCAGCCCAAGCTCAACCTAGCCACGCGCGAGATCATCGGAGCGGAAGCGCTGGCCCGCTGGACCCACCCCGAAAAGGGCCCGATCGCCGCGTCCGAATTCGTCGCGGCGGCGGAACAGCACGGCCGCATCGGCAAGCTCACCGACTTCGTGCTCGACCAGGCGGTAGCCGCGGTCGCCCAGATCAACGCCGACGGCGGCGACTTCAACCTCGCGGTCAATCTGTCGGCGCGGCTGCTGACCGATCGCAACTTCACCATGCGCTTGTCGGCACTGCTCGCGCGGCATGGCGTCGAAGCGCGCCACCTGACGCTTGAATTGACCGAAACCGCTGCACTGACCGGCAGCGGCGAGGCGATCGAAATGCTGCTGCGGCTGCGCGAGCTGGGTATCAACATCTCGATCGACGATTACGGCACCGGGCTGTCGACCCTCGATTACCTCAAGAAAATCCCCGCAAGCGAAATCAAGATCGACCAGAGCTTCGTCAAGGCGATGTGCGAAAACCGCAGCGACCGGCTGATGGTTCAGTCGACCATCGGCCTCGCCCACGCGCTCGGTCGCACGGTCGTCGCCGAGGGCGTCGAGCGGGCCGACATTCTCGAAGCATTGGTCGAGATGAAGTGCGACTTCGCCCAAGGTTTCATCATTGGCCGGCCGATGAGTTTGGAGAGCCTGATCAAGCGCACGACCCTCGAGCGGAAGCGGACTTATGCCTAATAGTTAATCGTTTGCTAACCATATCGATTAGGGTTAACGTCCTCGATAACTGCAGATTCGCAGTTGGACACAGGGGACGTGTGATGAAGAAGAAAACCCAAGCCACGCGCGGCTTCTGGAGCTGGCTTCTCGGCAGCGGATGGAGCCAGACCGGCAACAGCGGCTAGGACAAAGCGGTGGCTCAACGCCGCCGCTTTTCCTTTTCAATTCAATTGCGTGACGAGCGCCTGCTGTAACCAGTGGGTGCTTTCGCGCGTTTGATTACAAGCCACCGGCGCAGGGTGATCGTCCCCGGCGTTGGTGGTGCGTGCGGGTCCGAATGATCGGTTCGCCGGTCCGTTTTACCGCGCGAATCGGTGCCATCGCAGGCGCCGAAAAAATACCCAGAACTCGAATCGGACGACGCCCGCTGGCGCCCGGCGCGCCCCTCGCCTAGCGGCTGGCAATGTTTGGCCAAGCCCTGTTCACTCGCGAATCGAGCGCCGATCTCGCAGCATGTCGCGCTGCGCCTAGTCGGCGAATGGCGTCATGAGCCTGGCCTCGGTCCGCTCGTGGCTGGCGCAGCACGCGCCGAATCTCGAGATCATCGAGGTCGAGGAGAGCACCGCGACAGTCGATACCGCGGCCAAGGCGCTCGGCGTCGAACCCGCCCGGATTGCCAAGACGCTTGCGGTGCGCGCCGGCAACGAGGTGTTCCTGCTCGTCACTAGCGGCGATGCGCGGCTCGACAATGCCAAGAGCAAGGCCGAGTTCGGCGCCCGGCCGCGGATGCTCGGTGCGGAGGAAACGCTGAGCCTGACCAGCCACCCGATCGGCGGTGTCTGCCCGTTCGGCCTTGCGACCGCGCTGCCGGTCTATTGCGACATCAGCCTGCGGCCGTTCGACACGGTCTATCCGGCGGCGGGATCGGTCAACAGCTCGGTGCGGGTGACGCCCGAACGGCTGTTCGAGCTGGTCGGAACGCGCTGGGT
>JBDSGH010000139.1:0-3190 GCA_039919095.1 Sphingomicrobium sp.
ACCTGCCCCTGGGGATCGAACTGCGCCGCCTGGTTCCAATAGGTCCGGGCCTGGGCGTCGTCGCCGGCGAAATGCGCGACATGGCCGGCCTCGAACAGGATCGAGGGGTCGGCCGGCGCCATGCTCAGGGCCTTGCCGATGGCCGCCTGGGCGGTCGTCTTGTCGAGCTCGCGGATCGCCAGCGCGGCCGAGAAATACCAGTAGAACGGATCGTCGGAAATCGTCGCATGGGCTTCGTTGAGCTTGGCCCGGGCGAACTTGAGGTCGTTCTGCGCCTCGGCCGCCCGCGCCCGGTCGAGCAGGGCCTCACCGCGCTGCTCGGCCTCGAGCCCGGGCCCGGCCAGCGCTCGGTCGAGCGCCAAGGCGGCCTTGCCCGGCTGGCCGGCGACGATCCACATGTTGCCCGCGCCGGCGAACATCCGCGCCTTGGCCGGATCGCCCTCGGCGGTCGCCAGTGCCGCTTGCTCGAATGCTTCGGCGGCGACCTCGGGCTGGCCGGCCTTGCTCGCTTCGAGCGCGCGGCAGACGTAGGCGTCTGGGGTCATTCCGTCGGCGCAGGGTCCGGCGCTCGCCGCGGCGGCGGGCGCGTTGGCCGGGGCCGCAGGTGCGCCAGCGGCGGCAGTGGCGGCAAGGGCGGCGGCGGCAATCAACAGGATCATGGTTTGGGCTCCAGGAGGGCGGCGACGGTTCTGACGATGGCGTCGATCTCATGCGGTTCCGACAAGCGGTGGCCGCCGCCCTTTAGAATGTTCAGCTGGACATCGGCTGAACGCAGCCGTTCCATCAGGCTGGTCGGGATCGCCAGCGGCACATCGCGGTCGGCATCGCCGTGGACCAGCCGCACCGGGCAATCGATCGCGATCGGCCCGTCGAGCAGCCGGAGCGCCTGCCCCGACTGCCAGAAAGCGAGCGTGGTGAGCTGGGAATTGCCGCCGTACGGGTTGGGGCGGTGGTAACGGCCGTCCCGCTCCAGCGCCGCCAGCTGTTCGCTGGTGAAGCCCCATTCGGTGAAGTCGGGCGCCGCCGCGATCCCGACCAGCGCCGCGATCCGCTGCGGCCGGTTGAGCGCGAGGTGGAGGGCGATCCACGCCCCCATCGACGATCCGACCAGGATCAGCGGACCTTCGGTCAGCCGGTCGACCATCGCCAGCCCTTCGGCCAGCCAGCCGGTCAGAGTCCCGTCCGCGAAGGCGCCGCCGGACGAGCCGGTGCCCGAATAGTCGAACCGCAGCAGCCCGACCCCGCGCCTGGCCGCATAGACATCGAGCGCGAGCGCCTTGGTTCCGTCCATGTCCGATGCGTAGCCGGGCAGGAACAGCAATGTTGGCGCAACCCCCGGGCGGAGCCGGTAGGCGAGGCGCGGACCGCCGCCCGGTTCCATGAATTCGAGCGTTGGCTGGGAATCGGGCACGGCCGCCGCCTAGGCCCGTTCGCCAGCCGCTGAACAGAGGCAAATTGCGGGTCCGCGAGACCGGAGGCGGGCAGGCGCCAACCCGCCACGCCGATGGCAAGTGTGTGGTTTTTGCATCAGTTTCATTTCAAATCCCGCCGCGGCCTTTGCAACCTGAAACTTTCCCCAAGCCGGACGGTTAGGGAGCCGCCAATCAAGCGCCACAAGGGGTACTTCTCAATGCGCAAATATCTTCTCGCGGCAGTTGCTGCGGCGACCATCGCCTCACCGGCGGTCGCTCGTGACAACGCCGGCTATATCGGTCTCGAAGGGGGCATCCTGTTCCCCAAGGACCAGAACCTGGACGGTGCTGTCGATTTTACGACCAACACGCCGACCCGGCCCGATATCGCGAACGGTAGCTTCGCCGATATCAAGCTCAAGAAGGGTTACGACGTCGACATGATCGGCGGCTACGACTTCGGCATGTTCCGTCTCGAAGCCGAGCTCGGCTACAAGCGGGCCAAGGCCAAGAGCATCAATGTCGACAACGACTTCCTGACTGCCTTCAACCTCGCCACCGGCTCGACCTTCACCGATGCCGATTTCAACATCGACGGCAGTGCCAAGGTCCTTTCCGTCATGGGCAACGGCCTGCTCGATTTCGGCGATGACGCCGGCTTCAGCGGCTACGTTGGCGGCGGTTTCGGCCGTGCACGGGTCAAGGAATTTGGCGACAAGGACAATGCCTGGGCATGGCAGCTGATCGCCGGTGTTCGCACCGCCATCAGCGATCAGGTCGATGTCGGGCTGAAGTATCGTTACTTCCGTACCGGCAAGCTCAACTTCCATGACGATTTCGCCTTCACCGGCGGCGCCAACGGAAGTGGCGGCGTGGCATCGTTCGACTCGAGCAATCGTTTCGCGTCGCACTCGCTGCTGCTGAGCCTGATCTACAACTTCGCGCCGCCGGCACCGCCGCCGCCGCCGCCGCCGCCGCCCCCGCCGCCGCCTCCGCCGCCTCCCGCGACGCAGACGTGCCCGGACGGCTCGGTGATCCTGGCGACGGACATGTGCCCGCCGCCGCCTCCGCCGCCTCCGCCGCCGCCGCCGCCGAGCGCCGGCGAGCGCGGCTAGGGGAATTCCCGCAGCCTTGCGGGAGCCCTGAATGCGGACGCTGCGGACAAGGCAGCGTTAAGAACCTCCCCGGCGAAGCGCCCGCTTCGCCGGGGATTTTCTTTGTCCGCTCGGCGAGCCGATTGCGGAACAGGCCGGGCCCGGGCTGGTTGAGCCGGCATCCAGCAGGAGACGAAGCGTGAAATATCGCAAGATCGGCGACAGCGACCTCGAGGTTTCGGAAATCGCACTCGGCTCGTGGCTGACCTATGGCGGCGGGGTCGAAGCCGACGCCGCTCTGGCCTGCCTCGACGAAGCGTTCGACCAGGGCATCAATTTCATCGACACCGCCAATGTCTACGGCGGCGGCGCGGCTGAAACCTTCCTCGGCAAAGCCCTCAAGTCCCGCCCGCGCGACAGCTATGTGCTCGCCACCAAGCTCTATTTCCCGATGAGCGACAGCGACCGCGGCCTGTCCGCAGCGCAGGTCGAAAAACAGCTCGATGCGTCGCTCACGCGGCTCCAGGTCGAGACCATCGATCTCTACCAGTGCCACCGCTACGATTGGGACACGCCGCTCGAGGAGACCATGGCGGCGCTGACCCGCGCGGTCGCCAGCGGCAAGGTCCGCTACATCGGCTTCTCCGAATGGCCGGCGGACCGCATCCAGGCCGCGCTCGACCT
>JBDSGH010000140.1:0-7477 GCA_039919095.1 Sphingomicrobium sp.
AGATATTGGAAATCCTCCTCGGTCTCGCCGGGGAAGCCGACGACGAAGGTCGAGCGGATGGCGATGTCGGGGCAGACCTGACGCCAGCTGCGGATGCGCTCGAGCACCCGGGCGTCGTTGGCCGGGCGGCGCATCGACTTGAGGATTTTGGGGCTGGCGTGCTGGAACGGGATGTCGAGGTAGGGCAGCACGAGGCCTTCGGCCATCAGCGGGATGACATGGTCGACGTGCGGGTAGGGATAGACGTAGTGGAGCCGCACCCAGACGTCATTGTCCGGCGTACCGAGCTTGCCCAGTTCGCGCGCGAGGTCGGTCATGTGGGCGCGCACGCCTTCACCCTTCCATGGCCATTCGGCGAACTTGAGGTCGACGCCATAAGCTGACGTGTCCTGGCTGATGACCAGCAATTCGCGGGTTCCGGCGGCGACCAGTTTCTCGGCTTCGCGCAGGATGGCGTCGGGCCGGCGGCTGACCAGGTCGCCGCGGATTGACGGGATGATGCAGAATGCGCAGCGGTGGTTGCAGCCTTCGGAAATCTTGAGATAGCTGTAGTGGCGCGGAGTCAGCTTGAGCCCGGCTTCGGGTACCAAGTCCAGAAACGCGTTGGCGATCGGCGGCGCTGCCTCGTGGACCGCGGCGACCACTTCCTCATATTGCTGCGGGCCGGTGATCGCGAGCACTTGCGGGAAGCGCGCGCGGATGACGTCGGCGTCCTTGCCCATGCAACCGGTGACGACCACCCGGCCGTTCTCGGCGATGGCTTCGCCGATCGCTTCGAGGCTTTCGGCCTTGGCGCTGTCGAGGAAGCCGCAAGTGTTGACCAGCACCACGTCGGCACCGGCATAATCGGGCGACATGTCATAGCCGTCGGCGCGCAGCTTGGTCATGATTCGCTCGCTGTCGACCAACGCCTTGGGACAGCCGAGCGAAACCAAACCCACGCGCGGGGCTCGAGGAAGAGTCATTACCGTCATCGGAAGGACCGCGCCCCTAACCCAAATCGCGGGCAAAAGCGAGCGGCGCGCGCTGGTCGAGCGCTAGGCGACTGCTGCCGGGCGGGTCGCCTGGGCGAGCAGGCGGCCGGCGACCATGATCGGGTTGATCACCTGGTTGGCGCCGGCATGGCGGGCGATGTCTTCATTGTCGGCGGCGCCGATGGTCACCGCGATCGGCAGCTTGGGCGCCAGCGCGCGCGCGGTGAGGACGATCAGGATCGAGGTGTCGTCGCGTCCGGCCGAGACGATCAGCGCGGCGGCGGCGTCGATGTTGACCGCCTCGAGCAGCGCATCGCTGCTGGCATCGCCCTGCATCACCGCCGCGCCAAGTTCGCGCGCCGCGGCGCATGCCTCGTCGCTGCAGTCGACCACCACCAGTTGTGACGGGTCGAGGCCGCCCGCCACCAACTCGGCCGCGGCGGTCGCGCCATAGCGGCCGAACCCGGTGATGACCGTGTGGCCGCACAATTTTTCCTGGATCCGTCGCATCCGCCAGCGTTCCCAACTGCGCTTGAACAGCATGTCAAACGCGGTGCCGAGGAAGATGAGCCACAGGAACAGCCGGATAGGCGTGATCAGGAAGGCGTCGATCAGTCGCGCCCGCTCGCTGACCGGGACGATGTCGCCATAGCCGACGGTGGTGATGGTGATCATCGTGAAATAGACCACGTCGCCGAAGCTCAGATGACCGTCGATCTGGTCCCGAAGCCCGCCGCGGTCGAACCACAGCAGTGCGAACGCCGTCAGCAGCAGGGCTCCGGCCAGCGCTGCGCGCAGCGCCAGCTTGCGCCACGGGCTGGCATTGGACCGCCGCGACAGGGTTGCGCTTGCTCGGGTCTCGATTGCCGCCTGCTCCTCGCGCCAAGGGTCTCGCAATTGATTGAACGGCTGGCATTGCAGTGGGTTGCTGGCTAAACGCGCGACGCGCCGACACGCGGCGCTGGAGATTGTAATGCGCATCGCAATGATAGGCACCGGCTATGTCGGTCTGGTTTCCGGCGCCTGTTTCGCCGACTTTGGCCATCAGGTGGCGTGCGTCGACAAGGACGCGGGCAAGATCGATGCGCTGAACAACGGGCGGATGCCGATCTGGGAGCCCGGGCTCGAGGGCCTGGTCAAAGCCAATGTCGAGCGCGACCGGCTGCGCTTCACGACCGATCTCGCGGCCGGGGTCGAGGGCGCTGACGCCGTGTTCATCGCGGTCGGTACGCCGGCCCGGCGCGGCGACGGCCACGCCGACCTGACCTTCGTCTATGCCGCCGTGCGCGAACTGGCGCGAGTGATCGGCAAGCCGCCGGTGATCGTCACCAAGTCGACCGTTCCGGTCGGCACCGGCGACCGCATCGTCGAAATCCTGGCTGAGGAAGGCGTCACTGGCGTGTCGGTCGCGTCCAACCCTGAATTCCTGCGCGAAGGCGCCGCGATTCGCGACTTCAAGCTGCCCGACCGGATCGTCGTCGGGGCCGAAGACGAGCGCGCGCGCGAGGTCCTGCGCGAAATCTACCGGCCATTGTTCCTCAACCAGGCGCCGATCCTGTTCACCGGCCGCCGCACCGCCGAGCTGATCAAATATGCCGCCAATGCCTTTCTCGCGGTCAAGATCAGCTTCATCAACGAAATCGCCGACCTGTGCGAAGCAGTCGGGGCCGACGTCCAGGACGTGTCGCGGGGCATCGGGCTCGACAATCGCATCGGCCCCAAATTTCTCCACGCCGGTCCGGGCTATGGCGGCAGCTGCTTTCCCAAGGACACGCTGGCGCTGCTCCGCACCGCCGAAGAGGCCGGCGTCGACCAGCGCATCGTCAGCACCGTGGTCGAGGTCAATGACCGCCGCAAGGAAGCGATGGCGGAGCGAGTCTCGGCGGCACTTGGCGGAAGCCTCGCCGGCAAGCGCATCGCGGTACTCGGCCTGGCGTTCAAGCCCAACACCGACGACATGCGCGACGCGCCATCGATCCCGCTGGTCCAGGGCCTGATCGCCGGCGGCGCCGAAGTGTCGGCGTTCGACCCCGTCGCGACCGAGCAGGCGCGGCCGCTGATGACCGACATCGAATTCGCGCCCGACGCCCACGCCGCGGCCAAGGATGCCGACGCGCTGGTGATCGTGACCGAGTGGGACGAATTCCGAGCGCTCGACCTGGGCGAGCTGGCGGCGGTGATGCGCGGCAATATCTTGGTCGATCTGCGCAACGTCTACGACCGCACCGAGGCCGAGCGCGCCGGCCTGATCCACTTCGGCATCGGCCGCGGCGAGCTCAGCCGGGCGCAAAAGGCGCAGGCGGACTAAGCCAATGAGCAGCATCGGCCGGATCGTGGTAGTCGGGCTCGGCTATGTCGGGCTGCCGCTGGCGGTGGCGCTGGCGCGCAAGTTCGAAGTGGTCGGGTTCGACATCGACCAGGCCCGCATCGCGGAATTGCAGGGCGGCCACGACCGCACGCGCGAAATCGGCCGCGACGAGCTCGAGCGCACCAGCCTGCACCTGACCAGCGATGCGAGCGAGTGCAGCGCCGCCGACGTCTACATCGTAACCGTTCCGACCCCGGTCGACGGCGCCAACCAGCCCGACCTAACCGCAGTGCTGTCGGCGACGCGCATGATCGCAGCAGCGACCGACCCCGCGCGGCGCCCGACCATCGTCTACGAAAGCACGGTCTATCCCGGCGTGACCGAGGCGATCTGCGGCAGCGAGATCGAGCGCGTCGCCGGGCTCCAGCGCGGGCGCGATTTCCGGCTTGGCTACTCACCCGAGCGGATCAACCCGGGCGACCGCACCCACACCATCGACCAGATCACCAAGGTCATCGCCGCCGAGGATGACGAGGTGCTCGAGCAACTCGCCGAAATGTACGGCGCGATTACCAGCGGCGGCGTGTTCCGCGCCGCGTCGATCAAGGCGGCCGAGGCAGCCAAGGCGATCGAAAACGCCCAGCGCGACATCAACATCGCCTTCATGAACGAGGTCGCCCAGATCCTGTCGAAGATCGAGGTGTCGGTGTGGGACGTGCTCGCCGCGGCGCGGACCAAGTGGAACTTCCTGCCGTTCGAGCCCGGGCTGGTCGGCGGCCACTGCATCGGCGTCGATCCTTATTACCTCAGCCACCTCGCCCAGCAACTCGGCCATCATCCGCAGGTCATCCTGTCCGGCCGGGCGATCAACGATGGCATGGGAGCGTGGGTCGCCGACGCGCTGGACGAGCGGCGTTCGCAAACATCCGGGGCCGGCGGCGGCAAGCGCGCGCTGGTGCTCGGCCTGACCTTCAAGGAAGACGTGCCCGATCTGCGCAACAGCCGCGCGTTCGACGTCGTCCAGCGGCTCGGCGAGCTTGGCTACAGCGTCGATGTCGCCGATCCGCTGGCCGATGCTGCCGAGCTCGCCCGCGAACACGGCCTGGCGACGGTCGAGCCCAACGGCGCGCGCTATGATCTGGTGGTCGGCGCGGTCGCTCATGCCGATTATCGCAAACTGGCGCCGGCCGCGCTCGAACAATTGCTCGAGCAGGGCGGAACGCTGGCCGATCTCAAGGGCATGTGGCGCGACCATCAGCTGAGCCCGGCGATCGACCGCTGGTCGCTCTGAGCGCAACCGGGTAAAGTCAGCCGATGCGTCACGAACCGCCGCCAGCCAAGGAAATCAAGCGCTCGCTGCTGACTCGGCGGCGCTTCCAGTACGGCGGCGCGGTGGTCATTGCAGCGCTGTCGCCGTTCCTCGTCCGCGGCATCATCGAGCCCAAGGAGTTCGCCGAGCCGGCTAGCCTCAACGCGCTGATGGGCAATATCGTCGCCATCACCATCGCCTTGTGGATGCGGTTGTCGATCGAGACCTACCCCGGCATCCGCTCGACCTATGTGATCTTCCCGACCGCACTCAGCGGCCACGGGCTGGTGGTCGTGGCGCTGCTGCTGACCCGGCTGCCTTACGACCGGATCGGGCTGACCGCCGGTTTCGGCCTGCACGTGCTGTGGAATTACTTCGCTTATTTCTACGGCGAGCGGAGAATTCGGCGGCGGATTGCGGTGGTTCCATTCGGCGCGGTCAGCCTGCTCAGCGGGATCGACAATGTCGACTGGCTGCCACTGTCGCGGCCGCGGCTGGGCGACGCCGCCGGGTGCGACGCGATCGTCGCCGATTTCGCCGCCGATCTGCCCGATGAATGGGAAGCGTTCCTGGCCGACGCCGCGCTCGGCGGGCGGATCGTCTATCAGGTCAAGCAATTGTCCGAATCGCTGACCGGCCGGGTCGAGCTGCACCATCTGTCGGAGAACAGCTTCGGCTCGCTGGTCCCGGCGCGCGGCTATTTCTATTTGAAAGCGCTCGGCGATTTCCTGTTCGCGGCGGTGCTGTTGCCGCTCGCGCTGCCGGTGATGACGGCGATCGCGCTGGCCATCCGCGCCGAGGGGCCGGGGCCGGTCTTCTTCCGCCAGTCGCGCATCGGTTACGCCGGATCGCGGATCACCGTGTTCAAGTTCCGGACGATGCACCTGGTCTCGGTCGAGGACGAGCGCCAGGCGGCGATGACCGGCGCCGACGACGAGCGGATCACCAAGGTTGGCGCGTTCCTGCGGCGGACCCGGCTCGACGAGCTGCCGCAGATCTTCAACATCCTGCAGTGGCAGATGAGCTGGATCGGCCCGCGGCCCGAAGCCGAAGTGCTGTCGATCTGGTACACCAGCGAGCTGCCGTTCTACCGCTATCGCCACGTCGTGAAGCCAGGCATTTCGGGCTGGGCGCAGGTCAACCAGGGCCATGTCGCCGAGGTCGCCGACGTCCACTACAAGCTCCACTACGACTTCTATTACATCAAATATTTCTCGCCGTGGCTCGACCTGCTGATCCTGTTCCGGACGGTCAAGACGATGTTGAACGGGTTCGGCTCGCGCTGAGCGGGGCGGTTTCCTTCATCCACAGGAACAGCGGCAGCACGCACAGGCCGACCAGCGCAATCATTGCCCCCGGAGCCATTGTCCAGCCGGTCCGATCAACCAGATATTGCGCGAGCCACGGAGTGAGCCCGCCGAAGATGGCGGTAGCGCCGGTCGCGCCCAAAGCGAGGCCGGTGATCCGTCCTTCGCCCGGGAACTGCTCGGCAGTGGCAACCGCGCCGATCGCGCTGACCCCGCCGGCCAAAGCGGCGAGGACCAGCGCGCCGAGCAGCGCCGAGACGTGCGAGCCGCTCGCCATCAGCGCGAACATGGTGATCGGCAGGACGACGTTGGCCAGCGCCAGCAGCGCCAGCACCGGCTTGCGCCCGACCCGGTCGGACAGCAGCCCGATCCCGGGCGTGACGAGGATCACGACTACCGCGGCCGCGGTCGACAGCCCGAGCGAGGCGCTCTCGGTGAGTGCGCCGGCCGAAGTCAGGAACGCCGGGACGTAGGTGATCCCGACATAATAAGTGATCGAGCCCAGCGCCGAGATCGCAAACGCCCGGGCGATCCCGCCGCGGTGGTTGGCAAGGCTGTGGCGCAAGGGGTTATCGGGCACCGTGCCGGCCGCTTGCTGGCGGTGGAATTCGGGCGATTCCGCCATTGCCGAGCGCGCGATCCAGACGCTTGCCGCGAGCGCCGCGCCAACTACGAACGGGATCCGCCAGCCCCAGGCGGCAAGGTCGGCCTCGCTCATCGCAGCGACCGTCAAAGCCGACACGCCGACCGCCAGCAGCGCGCCGATCTCGCTCGCCGCCGAAGCGAGCGAAGCGACCAGTCCGCGGCGCTGCGGCGGGGCGCCTTCGAGGAGATAGGCGACCACCCCGGTATATTCGCCGCCGACCGAGAAACCCATCACGCAGCGGAGGCCGAACAGCCCCCAGCCGGCCGCCGCGCCGACCTGGGCGTACGTCGGCAGCAGCGCGGTGGCGAGCATCGCTACGGTCATCACGGCGACCGAGATCAGCAGCATGTGGCGACGCCCGTAGCGGTCGCCGATGTGGCCGAAGAAGACCGCCCCCAGCGGCCGCATCAGATAAGCGATCGCAAATCCGCCGAGCGTCGTCAGCAGCGCGCCTGCGCCGCCGCCGAAGAACACCCGGGCAAGGACCGTCGCGAAATAGAGGTAGAGCGTGAAATCGTACCATTCGACGACGGTCGAAAAGGCCGCGATGACGAGCGAGGCGCGGGAGATTGGGCGAGTTGACGTCATCGGCCCGTCCTCTAGCGGCGAAATTGGCTTTGGCCATGCTGCTGTTTCCAGGCCGTTCGACCTTCCCGCGATCGGAGGGCTACGGCGATATAATCCCGTGGACCACCGACGATGACTTGAGCCAGGCCCACTGGTCGGGAAACGCGAACGGTCTGGCGAACCAATGCAGCGCTGCCGCCGGTCGAACGTTTGAACGTCATCGTTCACCAAAGGATTTGAAATGCCACGCAAACTCAATATTTTCGCAACCGCCGTGACCGCCGCCTTCGCTGCTTCCAGCCCGGCCGTGTCCGTGGCGGCGCAAGCTGCGCCAACCACCGACGCGCAGGCGACCACGACGACGAC
>JBDSGH010000141.1:0-2946 GCA_039919095.1 Sphingomicrobium sp.
GATTGCCGTCGCGCCGGGCGTCGCTGTTGTCGAATGCAGTCGGGATCGTCACCAGTTCGGCCGGGCCATCGGGCCGCAGTTCGAGGAGCGTCGTCCTGGCGCAGCTCACGCCCTGCCAGCTTTCCAGTCCTTCGACCTCGACCACCGGATAGCGACCGAAATCTGAACGCACGGTCCACTGGCTGAGCCGGCCCATCGACCCGCTTTCGAGCGCCGGGATGAAGCGGGCTTGGGGCATGAGGCCACCGCTCGACGGCATCATGTAGATCGCCGCGAGCTTGCCCGTGCTGTCGCTCAACGGGGCGAGCACCTGACCTTCGCTGAGCAGAACCGGCCCGAACGGCGCCGGAACCAGCAGGCCAGGACGGAACCGGGTCGGCTCGTGCAAGGCGCCGACGCTCTCGATCGCCTGGTCGGACGTGCCGAATGCTGCTGCGAACGCCCGCGCCACTTCGCCATCGCGCCCGACGGCTTGGCCTGACGGCGTGACCGGCGAGGGCTCGTCCCACGCAATGCGCAGCTGTCGCGCCGCCCCCCGTTCATCGCCGACGACGAAACCGATGCTGGCCGACACCGCGAGGCCAATGCCCGCGGCGCAGGCGATCAGAGCCGGCTGGTGCCACCGCGGAAGTCGCTCAATGCGGACCCGCAGCCAGCGATGAAGGTGGGCCAAGCGCGTGCACTCCTGGTGCGGCATGCGCTCTCAAGGCCAATCCAGGGACACGAGCGCCGGTTGTTGACTCGGCACAGAAGAGTTAACATGGATTAATATAATCTACAAATAACCCATGCAACGATTTGTATACTGTCCGCCGTCGATCATTCACAACGGGATGTTGTCGTGCTTTTTCCACGGGTTCTCGAGTTGCTTATCGCGCAGCCGACGCAGGCCCAGCGCGACCCGCCGCCGGGTCGAGTGCGGCATGATCACGTCGTCGATGAAACCCATGCTGGCCGCCACGAACGGGTTGGCGAAGCGCTCTTCATATTCGGCGGTGTGGTCGGCGATCTCCTTTGGAGTCTTGCCGCGAAAGATAATCTCGACCGCCCCCTTGGCGCCCATCACAGCAATCTCGGCGGTCGGCCAGGCATAGTTCAAGTCGCCGCGCAGATGCTTGGAGGCCATCACGTCATAGGCCCCGCCATAGGCCTTGCGCGTGATGACGGTGATCTTGGGTACGGTTGCTTCGGCATAAGCGAACAGCAATTTGGCGCCGTTCTTGATGATCCCGCCATGCTCCTGCGCGACTCCCGGCAGGAAGCCGGGGACATCGACCAAAGTCACGATAGGGATTTCGAACGCGTCGCAGAAGCGCACGAAGCGCGCACCCTTCTTCGAGCTGTTGATGTCGAGGCAGCCGGCGAGCACGGTCGGCTGGTTGGCGACGACCCCGACCGTGCGCCCCTCGATCCGGCAGAAGCCGGTGATGATGTTGGCGGCGTGGAGTGGCTGAAGCTCGAAGAAGTCGCCTTCGTCGGCGACCTTCCGGATCAACTCGTGCATGTCGTAGGGCGTCGCCGCGGACGGCGGCACCAGCGTGTCGAGGCTGTCCTCGATCCGGTCCCACGGATCGGTGCACGGCCGCTCCGGCACCTCATGGCGGTTGCTGAGCGGCAGGAAATCGAAGAATTCGCGAGTCGCCTGGAGCGCGTCGAGGTCGTTTTCGAAGGCGACGTCGGCGACCCCCGATTTGGTCGTGTGGGTGACCGCACCGCCGAGCTCGTCCTGGGTGACGACCTCGTTGGTCACGGTCTTGACCACGTCAGGCCCGGTGACGAACATGTAGGAGCTGTCCTTCACCATGAAGATGAAGTCGGTCATCGCCGGCGAGTAGACCGCGCCGCCCGCGCACGGGCCCATGATCAGCGACAATTGCGGGATGACGCCCGAAGCGAGCACGTTGCGCTGGAACACTT
Source organism: Sphingomicrobium sp. (assembly GCA_039919095.1). Lineage (GTDB taxonomy): Bacteria > Pseudomonadota > Alphaproteobacteria > Sphingomonadales > Sphingomonadaceae > Sphingomicrobium. The sequence goes on from JBDSGH010000141.1 coordinate 1,918, forward strand.
CGGCGTAGCCGGCGAGGCTGGCGACGCCTTCCTGGATGCGGGCGCCGCCGCTGTCGTTGAGCCCGATGACCGGAGCGCCGACCTTCATCGCCGCGTCCATCACCTTGCAGATCTTCTGCGCGTGGCGCTCGGACAGCGAGCCGCCGAACACGGTGAAATCCTGGGCGAAAACAAACACCAGGCGACCGTTGATGGTGCCCGACCCGGTGACCACGCCATCGCCCGGGAACTTCTGCTGGTCCATTCCGAAGTCGGAGCAATTATGCTCGACGAACATGTCGGCTTCCTCGAAGCTGCCGGGGTCGAGCAGCACCGACAGGCGCTCGCGTGCGGTCAGCCGGCCCTTGGCATGCTGCGCTGCAATACGTTTCTCGCCGCCGCCGAGCCGCGCACGCTTGCGCCGTTGCTCGAGTTCTTCAATCGTCGTGGCCATCGATTTCCGCTTGCTGCCGTGCCGGATGGCGCAGTCCTTTCACGGGCCGGCGATTAGGTCAATCAGCTGGATCGGTTTATGTTGCAGTGCACAAGAGCCATTTGCCTAACCTGTATCAGCCGTGAGGAACCGCAACCGGCATTTGCCCGTTCTAGGATTAGGTTTTTGTCAACAGAGGGAATAATTGGGAAATGTTGAATTCCGTTGGGGCGCCATTCGAGACTTCCGCCGAGCCCTCCAGCCGGGATGCGGACCGCCCGACTTTGATCTGTTTTTCGCACTTGCGGTGGGATTTCGTGTTCCAGCGCCCGCAGCATTTGATGACCCGTTTCGCGCGCGACATGAACGTCGTGGTGTGGGAAGAGCCGATCGTCGTCGGAGCCGACGAAACGGCGTTCGTCAACGTCCGCCGGGCCGATGGTTTCCCGACACTGCGGGTGGTGGTCCCGCATCTGCCTGAAGGTCTGAGCCCGAGCCAGGCCGAAGCCGCGCTGACCCAGTTGTTCGATAGCTACGCCGGAACCATTAGCGGACCGGTTATTGCCTGGTATTACACGCCGATGATGCTGCCTTTTTCGCGCGGCCTCGCCGCTGAT
>JBDSGH010000142.1:0-8000 GCA_039919095.1 Sphingomicrobium sp.
AATGACGATCGTTGAGACTATATGAGCGGCAGCGCTTAGGGGAACAGGTTACCAATGGCATCCGCAGCCGAACAACTGGCATCGAACATCTCGCTCTCGAGTTTTTCGAAAGCGACCGAGCTCAAGAAGCGGCTGTGGTTCACGCTCGGCGCGCTGATCCTGTTCCGGTTCCTGTCCTACGTTCCGATCCCGGGTATCGATCCGGCCGCGATGTCGTCGCTGTTCAACACCCAGAAGGGCGGCGTCCTCGATTTCTTCAACACCTTCTCCGGCGGTTCGCTGTCGCGCATGAGCGTCATCGCGCTCGGTGTGATGCCCTACATTACCGCCTCGATCGTCGTGCAGCTCGGAGCGACCCTCTACGGGCCGTGGCAGGTGCTTCGCAAAGAGGGCGAGACCGGGCGCAAAAAGCTCAACCAGTACACCCGTTACCTGACCGTGCTGCTGACTTCGGTTCAGGGTTATTGGATCGCGGTCGGGCTCGAGAGCCTGGGCGCGTCGCAGGGCATCAGCGCGGTGGTCGAGCCGGGCATCGTGTTCCGCGTCGCGGCGACCATCAGCCTGGTCGGCGGGACGCTCTTCCTGATGTGGATCGGCGAGCAGATCACCAGCCGCGGTATTGGCAACGGCGTGTCGCTGATCATCATGGCCGGGATCGTGGCCTCCTTGCCACGGACCCTCGCCCAATTGTTCGAAGGCGGCCGCGCCGGCACGATCGACCCGCTGATGGTGTTCGCGGTGCTGCTGCTGGCGCTCGGCCTGGTGATGTTCATCTGCTTCATCGAAAGGGCCCAGCGGCGCGTCCTGATTCAATATCCCAAGCGACAGACCGCGCGCGGCGCGATGCAGCAGGAGCGCAGCCACCTGCCGCTCAAGATCAACATCTCGGGCGTCATCCCGCCGATCTTCGCCTCGTCGCTGCTGCTCATGCCGCTGACCGTGATCCAGATGGCCGGGGCCAAGAACAATCCGGATTCGGGCGACTGGCTGATCGCCATCAGCACCTATCTCCAGCACGGCTCGCCGCTCTACATGACGCTCTACGGGCTGGGCATCGCCTTCTTCTGCTTCTTCTACTCGGCGGTGCAGTTCAACAGCGAGGAAACGGCCGAGAATCTGAAACGCCACGGCGGCTTCATCCCGGGCATCCGGCCGGGCAAGGCGACCGAGAATTACTTCGACTATCTGGTGACCCGGATCACGGTCGTCGGCGCGGCGTACCTGGTGCTGATCTGCCTCATCCCCGAATTCCTGTTCAGCCAGGCCGGGGTGCCATTCTATCTCGGCGGAACCAGCCTGCTGATCGTCGTCAACGTGACCATGGACACGGTCGCGCAGATCCAGAGCCATCTGATCGCGCACCAATATGGTGACCTCATCAAGAAGTCGAAACTCAAGACCGGGCGCCGGCGCTGACCGCCTGCAGCCGATGTCCGACCAGCCCTCCCCGACAAGTCGCAAGGCCTTGAATATCGTCCTGCTCGGTCCGCCCGGGGCGGGCAAGGGGACCCAGGCCGCGCGGCTCCAGGCGAGCCGCGGGATGATCCAGATGTCGACCGGCGACATGCTGCGCGAAGCGGTCGCCAACGATTCGCCGATCGGCCAGCAGGCCAAGGAAGTGATGGCCGCCGGCGGCCTTGTCAGCGACTCCATCGTCAGCGCCCTGATCGGCGAGCGGCTCGACGCCGCGGGCAGCAACGGCGCGATCTTCGACGGCTTCCCGCGCACCCGCGAACAGGCCGAGGCGCTCGACCAGCTGCTCGCCAACCGTGGCCGCACGCTCGATCATGTGATCGAACTCGACGTCGACGAGGACGCGCTGGTCGAGCGCATCGCCGGGCGCTTCACCTGCGGCTGCTGCGGCGCGCCCTACCACAGCGTGTTCAAGCTGCCGGTCGACCCGAGCAAATGTGATGTGTGCGGGTCGACCGAATTCACCCGCCGGCCCGACGACAACGAGCAGACCGTGCGCCGGCGGATGGCCGAATATCGCGCCAAGACCGAGCCGATCCTGCCGTATTACGAAGCGCGCGATCTGGTCGACCGGGTCGACGGCATGCTGCCGGTCGACGAAGTCGCGGCGCAAATCGAGGCGATCCTCGACAGCTAGGCCGCGACGCGGCACTCTGCCCCGGCAATCGGGGGAGAAGCGGCATGAAATGGGCAATCGCCTTGGCACTGTTGGCGGTTCCGGCCGCCGCGCAGGCAGAATTAGTCGGCTCGGCCGCCAACGGCCTTGAGGTCCGCCACGTGGTCCAGATCGTGATGCCGCCGGAGCGCACGTTCGATGCCTTCACCCACATTTCGCAATGGTGGAACAAGGAGCACACTTACTCGGGAGATTCGGCCAATCTGTCGCTCTCGACGACGCCCGGCGGCTGCTTTTGCGAACGCTTCCCCAACGGCGGCGGGATCGAGCATCTGCACGTCGCTTATGTCGAACCGGGCGAGCGGCTGGTGCTGACCGGCTCGCTTGGCCCTTTGCTCTATCTGGCGACCAGCGGCGTGATGGACATCCGGGTCGAACGGATCGCCGGCGGCTCGCGCCTGACGCTCGACTATCGGGTGGCCGGTTTCGCCGGCGGCGGCGCCGACAAGCTCGCGCCGCAGGTCGACCAGATGCTCGGCGACCAGCTCGCCCGGTTCCGCAAATATGCCGCTGCGACTCCCCAGACTCGCTAAGCCCCAGACTCGCTAAGCGGCAGCGTTCATCCGCTCGAGCGTGATGAAGCGATAGGGCGGCTGCTCGGACGAATGATCCTCGCGCGCTGTCTCGCGCCACGTACCTGATTGGCGCGGATCCTCGAGCATGGTGTCGCCGGCGACATCGCCGAGCACTTCGGTCAGCTCGATCGCATCGGCGATGCCAAGGAACATCCGGAACACTTCGGCCCCGCCGATCACCGACACCGGCTCGGTCCCGGCCAGCGTCAGCGCCTGGTCGACATCGTGCGCCACCTCGGCGCCGTCGGCGCGCCACTCGTGATCGCGGGTCAAGACGATGTGGCGCCGCCCGGGCAGCACGCCCGGCAGGCTGTCGAACGTCCGCCGGCCCATGACCATCACGCTGCCCATGGTCAGCGCCTTGAAATGCTTGAGGTCGGCCGGGATGTGCCACGGCAGGCCGCCGTCCTTGCCGATCACGCCATTGCTGGCGCGGGCGACCACCAGCGTGACCCGCGGCCGGTTCATGCCCGGGTCGCCGCGGTCATCAGATAGGCCCGGCGGCCTTCGGCGAACTGGCGATATTTGCGGCTGCCTTCGACCGCGGCGTAATTGTGGAGCTGGCGCCCGAACAGCAGGCGCCCGATCAGCGGCGCCCGGCGCTGGATCAGCTGGCTCCGGCGCGGGCTGTCGAGCCGGCACGCTTCGGCGACATTGGCCGTGACGTCGGTGAACTCGGCGACGAACCCGGCCGCCGCCAGCTCGGCCTGCATCGCCTCGGCCTGGCCGGCGCGGAAATTGTCGGTGTAGGCGAACAGGCCGTCGGGTTTGAGCACGCGCGCGACCTCGGCGAAAAAGCGCGGGAGATCGCCATAATCGTTCGACGCCTCGATGTTGAGCACGACGTCGAAGCTGGCATCGGCAAACGGCAGGTCGAGCGCGCTGCCTTCGACGAAGCGTAGCCGGTCGCTGGTCCGATAGGCCGAGCGGCAATAAGAGATCGCGCTGCCCGCGACATCGAGCCCGGTCGCATCGAAGCGGTCCGGAGCGGCGGCGATGAACGCGTTGAGCCCGCCACCGCGGCCGCAGCTGACCTCGAGCAGCTTGAGTTCGCCCGGCCCCGGCCGCTGGGCCTCGAGCAGGCGCAAGAGCTCGCGGTACATCTGATGCTGAAAGCGCTGGGGGTGGTCGCCGTCGGCCGGCGCAAAGCCGTAATTGTTGGTGGTCGTGTCGCCCCAGTTCATCGCGTAAAAACGGTTCCACAGCCCCGGTCGCTTGCGATGGTCGTTGCGCGCGCTGCGCAGCGTCCGCTGCAGCGCCTCGCTGCCGCCGATCGTCACCGCCACCACCGCCGCGGCCGCTCCGGCCACAAGCCACACAGGATTCATCAATGGCAACTCCGGACAACGGTCACAGCCCGCTGCATTGGCGGCAGCAGAGGACAATGCCAAGCCCGTCAATTCCCGCTATTGACGGTCGTATGCAGCAAGGCCCGTCCCAATTGATCGCCGCCGTCCGGCAGGCGCTGGGCGCGGCGGCGGTGGTCACCGACCCCGCTGCGGTCGAACCGTGGCTGACCGACTGGCGCGGGCGCTTCCATGGCCGCTCGGCGGCAATCCTCGCCCCGGCCTCGACCGCCGAGGTGACGGCGATGGTCATGCTTGCCGCCCAGCATGGCGTGGCGCTGGTGCCCCAGGGCGGCAACACCTCGATGGTCGGCGGCGCCACCCCGCCCGACGACGGCAAAGCGGTGATCCTGTCGCTGCGGCGGATCAACCGGCTGCGCTCGATCAGCGCCGAAGCCAATCTCGCGGTGGCCGAGGCCGGAATGATCCTCGCCGACCTCCACACCAGTGCGGCCGAGGTCGGGCGGCGCTTCCCGCTGACTCTGGGCTCACGCGGCAGCTGCACCATCGGCGGGCTGATCGCGACCAACGCCGGCGGCACCCAGGTGCTCAGGTTCGGCACCATGCGGGCACTGGTCGCGGGGGTCGAGGCGGTGCTGCCCGACGGCTCGATCCACAACGGCCTGACCGCGCTCAAGAAGGACAATCGCGGCTACAGCCTCGACCAATTGTTGATCGGCTCGGAAGGCACGCTCGGGATCATCACCGCGGCGGCGCTCAAGCTGGTCCCGGCGGTCGCCGCGCGGGCGGTCGCCTGGGTCGGGGTGGCAAGCCCGCAGGCGGCGCTCGACCTGCTGCGCCGGGCGCAGGGCGAAAGCGACTTGGTCGAAGGGTTCGAAATAGTCCCCGACGGCTCGCTCCAACTGGTGCTCGACCATATCCCGGGGACCCGCAGCCCGCTCGCCGGCCGCCATCCGTGGCACGTGCTGGTCGAGGCTGCTGCGGCGAACGTCGCCGACGCGCCCGGCGCGGTGCTCGAGCGGATCCTCGGCGACGCGCTCGACGCCGGCCAGATCGAGGATGCGGCGATCGCCTCGAGCGTGGCCCAGGCCGAGGCCATGTGGCGCGTCCGCGATTCGATTTCTGAGGCCGAGCGGGCGACCGGCGGCTCGCTCGCCCACGACATTTCGGTGCCGGTCGACGCCATGCCGCAATTCATGGTCGCCGCCGCGGCCGAGGTCGAGCGCGCCTTTCCCGGGGTCGAAGCGACCGCCTTCGGCCATCTCGGCGACGGCAACGTCCATTTTCACGTCCGCATCGGCCAGCATCCGGCGCGCGACGGCCCGGCGATCACGCGCATGGTTCATGATCTGGTGACCGCCGCCGGCGGCTCGATTTCGGCCGAGCACGGCATCGGCCAGGCCAAGCTCGCCGAGTTCGAGCGCCTCGCCCCCCCCGGCCGCATCGCCGCCCTCCACGCCATCAAGCACGCGCTCGATCCCATGGGGATGATGAACCCGGGGAAATTGGTGCGGTAGGGCCTTGCGCGCCCAGCAGGATTCGAGCCCCCACGGCCAAATGGCCGCCTGCAAAAAAACCAGCAGGTTCGTCGCACTGACGTCTTCAATCTGGCGCGGGACGCAGTCATCAGCGAACCGGTCTCACGCGGCGAAATTCCCGTGACAACGGGAATTTTGCACTTTTCGGCCCAACTTCGAGCATCCCGTGAGTGCTTTCTCAGAGGATATAGGGTCTCACCGCCCGAACTCGCTCTTGGTCGAACGGGAATTGGCTCCCTCCATCACGGGAATTCGCGCGCTGAGGAAACGGCGCGGCGCTAACCGTTAGGCCGGCTATAGGACCACGCAGCGAAGGGATTGGACAACGCGTTCTGGCGCAAAGCCGACGGATCGGGCAGCGCCCGTGCGTTTGACCGCTTGGCAGCCACCATTTTGCGGCCGATTGTGATGTGTCCGGACGCTTTTTGAGCGCGGCCATTACAGCCATCAGCGGATGAGAACGCAATCGCGGCTGCGTGATTGACCGACATCGCAATGCGGACAGGTCTTGCCGGTCTGGAACGTTTGCTTGCCTCTCCCGGCGGCTAGCGAACGATTTTTAAAACTACGCTCGATGGCCGTCGCCAAGAAACTATTTTCAGCGGTGAAACAACGGGGAAACAGCTTCGCAGTCATAGGCTGAGGGTCCCAGTCGCGAGGCCCCGGCTCTCCTGATGAGGACGCTCACTTCGTTCCTCCAGGAGGGTTAAATGACAGCTCAGCTTTCACCGCAAATCAACGGCATCATCGTTACATACCGCCAGCGCAAGGCGCTCAAGCCGCATCCGCAGAATCCCAATACCCATAGCGCAAAACAGGTGGAGCGCATCGCACGCAGCATTCACGACTTTGGCTGGACCAACCCGATCATCATCGACGAGGACGACAACGTTTTAGCCGGTCACGGTCGGCTCCTTGCCGCAGTCAAGCTTGGCATCGACATGGTGCCGACGATTTGCCTGTCCCACATGACGCCCGCGCAGAAGCGCTCCTATGTCATCGCCGACAATCGCCTGTCCGAAGTGGGCGGCACCTGGGACAAAAAGCTTCTCGCGCTCGAGCACGAGGCCATCCGGCTGCTCGATCCCGAATTCGATCTTACCAACACAGGGTTCGAGCTCGACGATATCGAGATCATGTTCGACTGCCTCAATGAGGTCGACGAAGACCATGCGCCCGAGCCCGACCGCGAACGTCCCGCGGTGGCAAGGGTCGGCGACCTGTGGCTGCTTGGGCATCACCGCCTGTATTGCGGCGATGCCCAGAGCAAGGCGAGCTTCGACGCGCTCCTCGGGACCGACAAAGCGCAGATCGTGATCGTGGATTCGCCATACAATGTGCGCATCGGCGGCAATTGCGTCGCCAACGGCAAGCACCCCGAGTTTATCATGGCCTCGGGCGAAATGACACGGACAGAGTTCGCCACCTTTCTAACTACCGTGTTCGGCCATCTCATCGCGTTCAGCCAGGATGGCTCGATGCACTATCTGTTCATGGACTGGCGGCACATGCCCGAGATGGTGCTGGCGACCGCCCAGTACACCAAGCAGAAGAACCTCGTGGTCTGGGACAAGATCTCTGCAGGTATGGGGACGTGCTACCGCTCGCAGCACGAGCTCATTTGGGTGATGAAGAACGGGACCGCCCCACACATCAACAATTTTCTCTTGGGGCAGAAGGGCCGGCACCGCACCAACGTGTGGGCGTATCAAGGGCTCAATGGCGGCGGGCCTGGTCGGCAGGAACTCCTTGCTCTTGCGCCCACGGTCAAGCCGCTCGCGCTCATCGGCGACGCCATCAAGGACTGCTCGTCGAAGGGCGGTCTCATCCTCGACTGCTTTGCCGGCTCGGGGACAGTCATTTTGGCCGCCGAGCGAACCGGACGACGGGCTGCGGCGATGGAGCTCGATCCTCACTACGTCGATGTGGCGGTGAAGCGGTGGCAGGCTGACACTGCGCAGCAAGCAATCCTCGCCGATAACGGCCGCTCGTTCGATGACATTGAGCAGAAGGGGCGCTGAACATGGCAATTCGTAAAACGTCAAAAGGAGGGAGCCGGCCGCCGAAAGGGCCGCGCCGGCCGCACAATGCCGGCAAGCGGCGTAGCTTTCGATCGCTCGGCGACCTCGCGCGGGCGATCGGAGCCGAGCCGAAGCGGGCGACCTTGCGCGGCAAGGAGGTGGTCATGAGCCAGGCCGAGCGCCTGTGCCGGTTGATCGTGGAAAAAGCGATCAACGGCAGCGTCTCGGACCTCAAATTGCTGATCCGCACGATGGTCGACCACCCGCAGATTGCCGCCTCAGCCACCGATCGGTGGGTGATGTTCCTCGCCGGCAATGACGCCGAGCTGTGAGCAAAGGAGACACGCCCCTGGATGACACCAGCAATGGAGCAGGCGGCCCGCCCAAACGCACCGACGTTGGCTACAAGC